>CAZFJT010000188.1:0-6360 GCA_964519135.1 uncultured Syntrophales bacterium
CGTACATGAGGAACCATGAACTCAAGGACCCATACTTGTGGTTCTTTTGCGATGGCCATTGGAATCCGGTCGGTCACTTTATTGCGGCAAACGCAACTTCAGAGCGGATAATCGAAAATGATTTACTGGTGTGCGATCCTGAAGAAAAGCGACAAATACTCAATTCAATAAGAGATAATCTTAACCTCAGTCCAGGTGAAATCATGGGAGACCAGGCCTACGACCAGATTTATGGCAATAAGCTTTACAAGGGCGCCCTTGGAGGTAAATTGGCCGCTGATTAGTCGATTGGGCGCCATGGGACGAAAATATCGCCGAGTTATTTGATATTGCCCATTGGCCTTGAATTAAAAATCGTGTTGGGTATCATTGGCCCTTGATATTAAATCCAGGACCGGAACCTTATAATGACAAACCATCAAGACCAATCCTTTTCGTTTGGGAGAAATTGGCAAGAATTCCTGAAATCCATAGACAAAGATCGGATCAGCATAGCAGAGGACTCTTTAACTGAGTTCACTCAACTCCAAGACCTCAAAGGTAAGACATTAGTTGATGTGGGATGCGGTAGCGGTCTATTTTCACTTGCAGCCCATAATCTTAACGCAAAACGCATTCTAAGCTTTGATATAGACCCGTTCAGCGTCCAATGCTGCCAGTTGTTGAGAACTCAAGCAGGCTCTCCCCATAATTGGGAGGTTCTACAAGGCTCGGCCCTTGATGAGGACTTTCTGGGGGATCTTGGGAGTTTCGATATAGTTTACTCATGGGGAGTTCTCCACCACACAGGCCAAATGTGGAAGGCAATAGAGAACACCATGAAGATGACGAACCCAGGAGGATTGTTATATATTGCCATATACAACAAGATACTGAACAGAAGCCGGGAAACATCATGGATACACGATTTCTGGCTCAAGGTGAAAAGGACTTACAATAGCCGCCCAATGTTTGGGAAGATTGTATTGGAACCTTTGGCAATGTCGGCTTACATAGCCATTGTCATGGCAAGACTCGAAAATCCAGTAACTCATATAAAAAATTATAAATCTCATAGGGGAATGAGCTGGAGGAGGGACGCAACAGACTGGATAGGCGGCTATCCTTATGAATTCGCCACTGTGGAAGAAGTATTCAAGTTCGTAAAGAGTGTTGATCGCGATTTCAATCTCTTCAACTTAAAGGTAACCAGCGGCAGGGGATTGAATTGGTATCTATTTGAAAGGAAAGTTTAATCTGCTCAATCAAAAGCCTAAGATTTTTTCTCCGGGTCCTACCAGTCATCATAAGGATCTTTTTTGCCTATGCTCTTGAGTTTGTCAAGAATCTTGGACCCAAAAGTCTTGGCCGGAACATCCTGATCATTGATATCATTTGATCTTTGCGAGCCTGACTTACCTTTAGGTTTATTGGTCCTGGGTTCCTGTTTCTTGACCTTACTGAATAAAACTCCACATTTTGCGCATGATTTGGATGAAATATGCGGGTCCTTGGGGTGGCCGCATTTTGGACACGATTCTTTTCCAACAAGGTCTATCACCACAGACGAATCCCCTTTACGGGCGCCTTTTTGGGGATCAGTGGTCTGCCCGGCGCCGCCTATGGAATGGTCCTTGTAAAAGCTGTCCGGCAAGTCTATCTCCGCGGCTGAAACCTTCCAGCCTGACGCCCGTGATCCAGTGGCCGGATTCTCAACCAAATCGATCATTGTTGAAGCGGCCATTGGTGAGGCTTCAGCGTCTTCCAATTCAGGTGTCTTCACCAACCTGGTGTGATATTCATATTCTGATATCAAGCCTTTACCGATCAATTTGTCATAGATATTTTTTAGCCTGGTGGCAGAGAGATTGTACTTAGTCATAAGGAATGTGTCGTCGGATTTCTCGGTGAAATCCTTTAGAAATTCCTTGATGTTTATGGATTTGACCTTGGGCTGACCTGATCCGCTTTGGGCCTTTAGCTGCTCCCGGCTGATCAGGTTTCTTTCCATAAGCGCTTTTTTAATACGAGCCAGGCTTGTCATGGAAAGATTATGCTTTTTCTTGATCTCTTCGTCGGTCTTTCCGTCCCTAATATCCTTTACTATCGCCTTTAGATCAACTTGCACCTTTTTCATTTACAAAGGCCCTCTTAGAATTTCAGTTTATACCGAGATTTCAAGAACCTAATACGAGCCATAAACTCAGTGGGACTCTTTACTCAACAAGGAACTAACAAAAATGTTATTTTATCATGTTATATTGATTAATATCCACTCATTATTTCCTGAATATTAATCATAATAGTGGACACAGGATTCAGTTCCATGTATATGAATCAGTTCCGGGGCTTACGGAGCTTTGGCGCTCCAACCGGCGCCATATAATTGAATACCCGTGGAGAATGTCAATTGAATTGGCTTAAGAGATTATACGATTGGGTTCTGACTTGGGCGAATACCCGCTGGGCGGTTCCAGCCCTTTTTATTCTGGCGTTTGCAGAATCCTCATTTTTTCCTGTTCCACCTGATGTCCTGCTAATCGCTCTTGCCATGTCGATTCCGGGACGCTCCTTTTATTATGCCCTTATGTGCTCTCTGGGATCGGTTCTTGGCGGCGCGGTGGGTTATTTGATCGGCTACTATTTCATGGAGGCCATTGGATTTAAGATAATAGAGATATACGGTTTCAGTTCCCAATGGGAATATGTGGGAGAACTCTACAATCAATACGCGGCCTGGGCCGTGGGTATCGCCGGCTTTACACCTATACCTTACAAAGTATTCACAATTGCGGGCGGGGCTTTTCAAATAAGCTTCCCTGTATTCTTGATAGCTTCAGCGGTTAGCAGGTCAGCGCGTTTCTTTATAGTCGCGGGCCTTATTTACCTGTTCGGCCCTCCTATCAAGAAATTCATTGATAAGTATTTTAATATATTAGCTATAGTGTTCGTGATTCTCCTTGTGGGCGGATTTGTGCTAATAAAATTCGCTCTTCAATAGCAAAAGGTCAGAAAATAAAACTGCGCGCGTTATTCACACTGGATCTATTTTCCCTTCCATTGGGGCTTTCTCTTCTCCAGAAAGGCCTTTATGCCTTCTTGCGCGTCCTCAGCCATTAGATTCAGGGTAATCACATTCTTAGCGTAATTATAAGCCTGGGGCTCATCAAGCTCTATCTGGTCATAGAATCCTTTTTTGCCTATGGCCAGAACAAGGGGGCTCGACTCTGCAATGGTTTTGGCCATATCCATTGTGACTTTTTCCAAATCAAGCTTAGTGGTTACAGTATTTATGAGGCCGGCCTTCTCTGCCTCTTCAGCTTTTATGAGCCTTCCTGTAACCAGCATCTCCAGCGCCTTTTTTCTACCTACAGCCCTTGACAGAGCCACCATTGGAGTCGTGCAGAACAAACCGATACGGACTCCTGGTGTTCCAAAGGAAGCCCCTTCCTCAGCCACGGCAAGATCACATGTGGCCACCAATTGGCAGCCTGCGGCCGTTGCCACTCCATGGACTTGGGCTATTACAATTTGCGGCAGCTCATGTATTAGGGACATCAATTGGCAACATTGGTTGAATATAAACTCTGCGTCAGCCACTGTAGCGTCCACCATTTCGCTAAGATTATGGCCTGAGCAAAAATGCTTTCCATTGGCCTTTATAATAATGACTTTGATGTCCCCTTTTTCTCGGAGATAACTAAAAGCCGCGATAAGCTCTTTGATCATGTTCTTTGAAAGCGCGTTTATCGTGCCTGGAGAATTAAGAGTAACTATACCGATGGAATCCTCTGTGGAAACCAAAATATCCTGATAATCCATAATGTTCCCCGTTTCTTTTTATGGAGACAGGCCTAGCCCCAGCTCCTTTGATGGATCTTCCCTCAATTGTCAGATACTATAGGAGAACGACCATTTAGTCCATGATGATAAGTTCACAATATTATACACTGCCAGAGCGGCAACTTAGTTGACAATAAACCAATGACACTGGTAGTTAAATTGTGTGCGTGTTTATACGACACAAGTTTTTTGCGCCATAACCATGAAATCAATTAGAAATAACTTCATTGCATATGTTTTGGTTTTCTTCAGTCTATCCTGTATATGCGCGGACGCCCGAATCGCGGACGCCCAATACTCATATCAGCCTTATACCTATTATCAACAGCCCCAGCCACAACCACAACCCCGGCCACAGACAGTTCGGAGATCTCCTGAAAGGAGTTCCAGAAAAAGATCAAAACCTAAAATCAGCCCGCCCAGGCATGTACAATTAGGGAAGGCAAACTTTGAAAAGAAAAGGTACACAAAGGCCATAAGACATTTTTCAGCCGCGCTCAAAAAGGACTCGTCATTATCTGAAGCGTATCTTCTTAGAGGCAAGTCATTCGATCAAATAGGAAGGCCTGATCAGGCGGTAAAAGATTATACCAAATATATTTCACGTTTTCCCAGTAGTGATAAGGCCTACGAGCTTCGCGCGGACGCGTTTAATTTCAATCTTGAGCATGAAAAAGCGGTTGAAGACTATAACCGGGCCTTGAAAATATCCTCAGATTCAGTCAAGCCGCTTATAGGAAGAGGGCTTGCCAATATGGGGCTGGAAAAATACGAGAATGCCATTGGAGACTACAGAAAGGCCCTGAAACAAGGAGGCGCAACCGCGGAGTTGGTAACAAACCTTGGAATCGCATACATGAAAAATGATGAACCGGCAAACGCGGTAAAGTGTTTTGAGAGGGCATTGGAGCTGGAAAAAAGCCCTAGATGGAAGGAGAAGATCACCAGATGGCTTGAAGATCTGTACATGGATCCCAGAATGGCCAGATACTCAAATAAAAACAAGTATTCAATTCCCAGGTTTCACCCGTCCAAAAGCCTTTGGTGAACCATATTTCACAGGGCTATCAATACTTGGGCGCCGGATCGTTTCAAGATAATTTTCCATGGATTACACAGGCAATGCATTGACAATGGGCGCGGACTAAATAAAAGACCCGAGTATTTTTAAACTGTACTCAGGTCCTTTATCTGTACTAAAACTTATAATTCTATTACATCCATTCCAACACATACGCGCATGAATCCGCGCCTTTTTGTTTACAAGGCTCGTTTTCCAGCCTCTTCAGGATGACATCAGTAACTCCGGGTTGATGCTTGAAGTGCTCGGCCACACCCTCAAGGAACCCGCGCTCAAAAGAGCATGCGTACGGAGTGGTTGATGTTACGTGAACAGCGTTCATGGAGCTGTTGTCAGTCTCGTCCTTACACAAATAATGCCCAGCGTCACCCCTGTGATTAGACAGATGAAACTCATCCAGATGCTTCGCAAAGTAGTCCACATGATCGAATTCACCATCCAGTCTCGCTGTCTCTCCCATTTTCTTTCCAGTGATTAGGAGAACCTGGTCACTCAATTTATCGTGAACATCTTTCATCGTGTTGAGATATGCCTGCAGGGGATACCATTGCCCAGGAGAGGGGTTGTCAATGCCGTGTTTGCTTAGAAGGTCATGGGCTACTGTGTGACCATGGTTGTCTGGAAAAGAATTAAGAAACGTGAGGATCAAATCACCTTTGACTTGGGCGTTGGGATCTAAACATTCAAAGTGTTTCATACTAACACCTCCTTGGCATTGTTGAAGCTCTCTATAAACGAGAAGATTGTTGAGTGCGCTTTGTTCTTTTTTTCTCAAAGCCTTGCTTGTCTACCGGCTATATTTTTTACGGCGCTCTACAGCGTATCCTCCCTGTTTGTGCTGCGTAACCTCTTTGTATGGTGATCTGTATTTTGATATCGATGCTCTTTTGATTCCTCGTGTGTTTCCTCGTGAGTAGGTATTGCATTTTACGTGCCACATTGAGACGTATCGCAATATATCTTGTGATAATAGACACATAAGCACATCCGCGATTTCGCGCCCCTTTCGCGCAAAACTTGGTCCTATGAGCCATTTAGACTCACCCATGTTTGTATCTTCTTGTTATTTATAGCTATTACTACAAATTGGCCATGAGTGACTGTCACGCACAACAAAGCCCTATTTCCTTCCATTTCACCAGGGAAATGTAATAATCAAGGCGTGTGGCCAGTTATTGGGCTTATAAACTTCACGTGGCCACAGAGCGTGAAGAACCCTCAATGATATGAATCGGATCAGCTTGAAAATCACGCATAAATTTTCTGATCTTGGCTTCAATTGGCGGATTGATAGTGAAAAAATGGAACTCTTAGTAATAGTTAAGTCATCCAGGCAGGATCTTTATAACAACACTGATTCACGATCATAAAGATTATAGGATCAAATGGGAATCTAACATTTAAAGCGCTAAATTAAGTGACCATTGACTGTTGTGGGGGAAACTATGTGAGTCGGG
>CAZFJT010000189.1:0-6320 GCA_964519135.1 uncultured Syntrophales bacterium
CCACAGGCATGAAGTGTTATGAGGTTTTCAAGAAACAGAGCGAAAAATGTGAAGGATGTCCAACTGACTCCACCTTCGATTCAGGCGTTATTTCTTACAAGGAGCATTGCGGTTTTACACAGTCCGGAGAAGAGGCGAATTATGTGGGTTACACATCACCAATATACGACAAAAAAGGAAATGTGCTCTACGCGCTGATTATGGCGGTGGATATTCGTGAACGGGTTCGCCTTAAAAAGGAGTTGGAGGTTTCAAAGGACTTTCAGACAAACCTCATAGAAAACTCAATCCATGGAATCATAGCCACTGACGATGAAGGCAGGGTCAACATCTACAACAAGGCCGCTGAAGAATTGCTGGGATACCCTCCTGAAAAAGTCGTAGGTGAAAAGAACCTGAACTTATTCTTTCCACCAACGTTCGTGAAGATGGTTGAGGATAGCCAACAATCGGAACATGTGGAAAATACGCGAATGGTGGCCCAAGAATGCGAAATCACGGATTTTCATTCAAACCCTGTTGCTGTTCGCTTTTCAGGATTCGTACTCTTTGATCGTGGCGCTCCGGTTGGCTCAGTGGGCTTTTTCCAGGATTTAAGACGCTTCAAACAACTGGAGAGGGAGAAGAGGGCGTCGGACAGATTGGCTGTGGTTGGCCAGACAGTGGCGGGGTTGGCCCATGGAATCAAGAACATCCTGCAAGGCCTTGAAGGCGGAGTCTACGTGGTTGAGACGGCCATGGAAGATGAAGATAAGGCGCTTATGCAAAAGGGATGGGGGATGATTCAGAAGAACATAGGGCGCATCACCCAGTTGGTATATGACCTGCTCACCTACTCAAAGGAAAGAAGACCCGAGTATGAAGAAACATCCCCAAACCAGCTAACAGAAGAGGTCTGCTCACTTTTTGATATTAAGGCCTCTGAACTGAATATAGTCATTGAAAGGCGTCTGGACCCTGGGATGGAGGGTGGCTTTACCGCCCTATTTGATCAAAGGGGAATTCATACCTGTTTATCCAATCTCATTTCAAACGCTATAGACGCTTGTGCTTCTGACACGGCAAAAAGCAACCATAGGGTGGTGGTCAGCACAAATAAGGAAGAGGACGAGATCCTTTTTCAAGTGGCCGATGACGGCTCTGGAATGGATAAGGAAACCAAATCAAAGATATTTTCAAGCTTTTACTCTACCAAGGGAAGCAGAGGCACAGGCTTGGGTTTGATGGTTACAGCCAAGTTAGTGATGGAACATGGAGGAGAGATAGATTTTGAGAGTGAAAAAGGAGAGGGCGCGACTTTCAGGATACGCATACCAGTTGGCGATAGATCCATGAAAAATGCGGCCCAAGATGATGGCGACACGCCAGAAGCTCCCTTGGATAAAGAAACCCAGGATGGACTTATGTTGAACTGACGCTTGCGCCCAGGCGCAATGGTCCAATTAGTCTAATGGCGCAAATAACCTATAGGGAACTTTAGTACTTGTTCCAATAGGATTCTGAAAAAAATCACTGTTTACACAGGAGGTTCTTAATGGAAACTGCCGCAAAGCAATCTCAGGGTTCATGGGATTGGAACAACGCATACAAGGAAATAGCGGACATAAAGCATTGGAGAGAGAACTTTATCGATGTGCGCGAATTGGCGGTAAATACTCAAGGGGATAAGGTCGCGGCCATAGTGGAAGTGGAAGAGGACACCTTTTCGGTTTGTGTAAATGGTGAGTTGTGGTCAAACACCTTTGAAAACGCTTGGGCGCTGAAGTTTTCTCCTGACGGCAAACTGCATTGTGTCGCGATGAATGACGATGAATGGACTGTTTTCATTGAGGATAAACCTTGGGACAACACATTCGAGTATGTGTGGAACATCGCTTTTTCCCCAAAAGACGGTACCTGCGCCGCGAATGTCAAAACCCCTGAAGGGTACTCAATAGCGGTAAATGGCCAACCCTGGGAAAAATCCTTTATTCAAATGAGGGATTGCGCCTTGAGTCCGGACGGTTCAAAAGCCGCCGGCCTCGCCCAAATTGCGCCCTTGTCAGAAGGGGATGTTTTTGAGTTCCTAAAAGGGCTTTGGACTGTTGCAGTGGATGGCGTTCCATGGGTAGAGACCTATCTTAACACATGGGGCGCAAGGTTTAGTGATGACTCCTCGTCAGTGGCCGCGCAGGTGAGACTGGAGGATAACTCCCAAACCATAGCCATTGATGGCAAACCTTGGGCTGAAAGTTTCAAGGCTGTTTGGGAACCTGTTTTTGTCCCTGGGGCAAAAGATGTGGTCGCGCCTGGTCTGACCCCTGATGGATGGAAATTGATTAAAAACGGCAAGCCCTTATGGAATAGGGGTTTCGTTCAGGTCTGGCGTCAGGTGTTTAGTCCAAATCTGGAAAAGATCGCTGCTGTGGTTGCCCCAAGCTTTGGCAAATGGACGGTGGCAATAGACGGCGCGCCATGGAAGGCCGTATTCGGGGACGCTGTCCTTGACCCTGTTTTCAGCCCGAACGGCTCAAGGGTGGCAGCGGTGGTAAAGGACAGCAACAAATGGACCATTGCTGTGGACGGAGTTCCCTGGGACCAGTGGTTCGACATGGTATGGACGCCTGTTTTCAACCATGACGGATCTTTAGTTGCCGCAAAGGTGGACAAGGGAGGGGAGCTGTTTGTGGTTGTGAACGGCGCGCCGGCTTCAATAGGGTTCGAGAACCTATGGGACCCGATATTTGCGCCGAACGATAAGGAGATAATCATCAGGGCTGTGGAGTTCGGCAGGTTCTGCAGACATGTGGTCTCATTAGATGACCTGATAATCCACGGTTAGGAGAAGAAGATGTACGAGTTTGCTAGTGGAACACTGGTCTGGATAGCGGTAATAGTTTTCATAGGCGGCTTGGTTTACAGGACCGTAAAGATGTTGATGTCCGCTAAAAAGGACAAAGTTATTTATCCGTACATGAGTTTTGGTAAAAGTGTCCGCTCTTTATTCCACTGGGTTATTCCCTTTGGATCGCGCAATATGAGAGCGAGGTACGAAACCACTCTGGTCACTTTCGCATTTCATATATGCCTTGTGCTGCTTCCGATCTTTCTCACCGCGCATGTGGCCATGTTTGCTTTTGAATGGGGCCCGAGCTGGATCACTGTGTCCCAATCCATGGCCACAGCCATGACCGTTATTGTAATACTCGCGTCCATATTCTTTCTCATTAGGCGCCTCATGCTGCCTGAAGTGAGATATGTGACCTTCTATACCGACTATCTTCTGCTATTGATAGCCGCGGCGCCCTTTATTACGGGATTCATGGCGTACCTGCAATGGTTTGACTATAAAACCATGGTAACCATCCACATGATAGCTGGCGCAATCATGTTAATAGCTATCCCTTTCACCAGATTGAGTCACATGATCTTTTTTCCGTTCACAAGGGCCTATATGGGGTCTGAGTTTGGCGCTGTCAGGAACGCGAAGGACTGGTGATGAGCGGCCCAAAAGGAGGCTTATAAATGGCTTTACCTATTCTTGCAAAAGTTGAGGATCCAGGAGTGGATGAAACTGCGGCAAAGCTGACATCCGATCGAATAGCTGAGGTCTTCAATAGAATAATCGACCGTGAAACAGCCGCGAGGCTGGAAGTGTATTTAAATACCTGTGTTCATTGCGGACTGTGTTCAGACGCTTGTCACTGGTTTCTGTCAAATGATAGGGATCCGAGGTTTTCCCCTGTGGGAAAGGTGAAACAGACCCTCTGGGAGTTGATCAAGCGTAAAGGCCGAGTGTCCCCGGATTTCATAAAGGACTGCTCCAGGATCAGCCATACTGAGTGCAATGTTTGCAGGCGATGCAGCATGTACTGTCCATTCGGTATCGACATAGCCTATCAGATGCTATTGGTCCGGAGGATATGCAGTGAGTTGGGAGTTGTGCCCCAGTTTCTGCAAGACACTGTGAACAGCCACGCGGTGACCTTGAACCAAATGTGGGTCAAACAGGACGAATGGGTTGACACACTCCAATGGCAGGAAGAGGACGCAAGGGCTGAGGTGAAAGGCTCAAGGATACCATTGGATAGGGACGGCGCTGATGTCTTCTATTCTGTGATTGCTCCTGAACCGAAAATACTGGCCCAACTTATTGGGAACATGGCCCAGATAATGAAGCTGGCAGGAGTGGATTGGACAATGCCTTCATTTGACGGCTGGGACAATAGCAACATGGCCATGTATTCCGGAGATTTCGAGACTATGGGCAGGGTTGAAAGGGCTCACCATGACGCGGCCATGGAGCTTCATTGCAAGAGAATCGTCATGGGCGAGTGCGGCCACGCATTCAGGGGCGCTGTGTACGACGGACCCAAATGGTTGGGATGGAGACAGCCTCCAGTTCCTGTGATACACGCGGTGGAGTTCTACCATGAACTCTTGTTCTCAGGAAAAATAAAGATCGCCCATAAGTTTGAACAGCCTGTGACCGTTCAGGAGCCGTGCAATATCGTCAGAGGCAGGGGACTGGGTCAAAAACTCAGAGAAATAATCGAATTCACCTGCTCTGATTTCAGGCCCCCTGAGCCTGGATTTGAGCACAATTACTGCTGCGGCGCTGGTGGTGGTGTTATCAATTGCGGACCCCCGTGGAAGAGATCCAGGGTTGAGGGCAACTTGGTGAAGGCTGAACAGCTCCACGCAACAGGGGCCCATGTGGTGATAACACCATGCCACAACTGCCATAGTGGGATAGAGGATGTGATCGGTTTCTACAAGCTCGGTCAACATGTTAAGTTTTTTTGTGAAATACTGGTGGATATCATGGAAATACCTGAAGAACTTCAGGTGGATTAGTTTTGACAAAGCCATTACAAGGGGTGGGTTATGCGAACTGTTTCAAAACCCGGAGTTAAAATATTTCTGCTTATAACACTGGTGGTCATTCTGTGCTGCGCTAGTTTTATGGTCTATGGAGGGGCTCAATTGAAAAAGACTGAGACCCCTGAATCCATGCCCATAAAAATGGCCGCGTACGAACTAAAAGATCTGGACCGGGCGCCAGTGTTGTTTGATCATCTCAAACACACCTCGGCCCTTAAGAGTCAACTACTGGACGACTGCAAAGCGTGCCACGCTACCTCAAGGCCAGCCCAAGATATGGGAGTTTCACAGGTTGTTGATTTTGGATTTCCTATAAAAGGGACCGGTGAGGCTAGGGCCGATAATCCAATGTTAGCTTATCATGCGGCTTGTGTGTCATGTCATGAAAAAAAGAAGCAAGAAGGCGCGAAAACAGGCCCTGCCATAGGACTGTGCGGAGAGTGCCACGTCCGTCGACCGTCAAAGATCGCGGCTGATTTCAAGATGAACACGATTTTCAACTATATGACACATTCCAAGCATGTGGAAGCACTTTCCAAAATCAAGGATCCTGAATCCTTGAATGTAGCGGGAAATGTTATCTCAGAGGTTGATGATCCCAAAAGAAGCTCCTGTAAACTATGCCATCACATAGCGGATGAGACAGGCAAGAAGCTTTTGTACAAGATCAATACAGAGAACGCGTGTTCAACGTGCCACAAACAAAAGGACGAGAAAAACATAAGGTCCATTAAAAATGTCTCGCATTCCGCGTGCATAGGCTGCCACATGAAATTACGCAAAAGGGCGAAAAAGGTAGCGCCAACGTCCGATCCCAAGGCTCAGGCAAAGTTGGCCAAATTCGGACCATTTGAGTGCCAGGGCTGCCATGGCGCCAAGGACACGCTCACACCCACAAAGATAGCTCAACTTCCTCGTCTGATGAGAGGGCAAAAGGACTATGTGAATATATCCCTTAAGGATCCTTCAACCGGTCGCATGAAAGTGGCTGTTTTCAACCATAAGGCCCATGAAAAACAGGGTCAGTTTTGCAACTCTTGTCACCATTACTCATTGGAGAAGTGTTCCAATTGCCACACACCATTGGCTGAAATTAAAAAGAGCGGCGGCGTAACATATGAAATGGCTTTTCATAAGATAAACGCCAAGCTTTCATGTGTAGGTTGCCACGAAGAGGCAAAAACCTCCAAAGAGTGCGCTGGATGCCACTATTCAGCCTCAAGAGAGATTCCCAAGACTTCTTGCCCAATGTGCCACACTGGTCCTGTAAACAAGGATGTCCAGGCCCAGGCAAACACTGAAGCCGAAAACACCGCTTCCAATGAAGCCAATCAGGATCTATTGGCCAAGAGGGACCATAAGATCACCATAAAAGGGGATAAGGACGAACTACCGGAGGTGGTTGAAATAAAGGCCCTGCAGAAGGAATTTCAACCCGCGAAGTTCCCCCATAAAAA
>CAZFJT010000190.1:0-6319 GCA_964519135.1 uncultured Syntrophales bacterium
GGAGACCCTTTTTGTAAAAAGGGACTCCCCAGACCCCTCTCCAAAAACTTTATACGCTTAATTATTGAAATTAGTGTTTATTTAGTCTGAAATGCTTATGCTTGTTGACAAAAGATCAAGCCTTGAATCAATCATTGCCCCTCTTTTACCGCCCTTATTCTATGGTAAACTCTATTTGTAATGTCTTGAAAGTTGTTGAAAAGCCTGGTAAAAATAGCGTCTGATATGATGGAGGATAACTTCAATATATATTGATCCTATCCTTGGCTTAATTAGTTACGCCTATATTGTAAGGCGGTGAGCAGTAAAATAATATATTCGGTATCTACTTCTTTGGGCCTAAACCTGGGTTCATGGCGTTAAAGAGTTCGATCTGTTCTTTTATGGTAAGGGCCCGGGTTCCAGTGTTTCCACATCCGCCCCTACAGGACTTGCAACGCGCTTCAGAGCAGAACTGGCACATCTTACAATCAGAGCAAGGTTTTTTTCGTTCCAAGGACATATTGAATTCCTTTGATTGGCAGCCCATGATCTGATAATTTACTGCCTCTTATAATTGAGTCAAATGATGATACAAAAAAACCGGGCCAAAGAAGCTTGGCGCGTCGAGACTTGGCCCGGAAGATCACATAAGACCAAAAAATTTTGAGGATGGATAAGATAATGCTCGATCAAGCAGTAAAAGATACCGACCTCAGCCCCCTTCCCCTTATAGGCAGGGGAAAAGTCAGGGACATATACGACCTGGACGATAAACTGCTCATAATAACCACCGACAGGATCTCAGCCTTTGATGTGATCCTAAATGAACCCATACCCGACAAGGGCCGTGTTCTAAGCAGCCTTAGCGTATTCTGGATGGAAAAGACCAAGGAGATTGTCCCGAACCATATAGTATCCGCGAATGTGGATGACCTCCCCTCCCCTTGCGATTTTCATAAGGACAAACTCAAGGGTAGAAGCATGCTCGTCAAAAAGGCCAAACCCTTTCCTGTGGAATGTGTGGCCATGGGATATATTATAGGAAGCGGTTGGAAGGACTACCAAAAGACCGGAACAGTTTGCGGAATACCCTTGCCGGCCGGTTTGAAGCAGGCCGATAAATTGCCTGAACCCATTTTCACTCCATCCACTAAAGCTGAGATCGGAGAACACGACGAAAACATAAGCTTTGACCAGGTTGTGGACAAAATAGGCTCTGAAATGGCCAATTGGTTGAAGGACAAAACCCTGGAACTTTATCAATTCGGGGCTGAGTGGGCTGAACAAAGGGGAGTGATAATAGCTGACACAAAGTTTGAGTTCGGACTTATAGATGACGCGCCCCATTTGATAGATGAAATGCTCACTCCCGATTCATCCAGGTTTTGGCCGGCTGAGGGATATTCCCCTGGGTCCTCTCCACCCTCTTTGGACAAGCAATTCGTAAGGGATTATCTGGAAGGCGTTGAGTGGGACAAAACACCTCCGCCACCGCCTCTGCCCACGGAGATTGTAGAAAAAACCAAGGAAAAATATATGGATATTTACAAGATCCTCACAGGTAATCAATTGTGAGAAATATTTTTTGAAATATAGCTGAAAATAGTGCAAGAAAGACCCGCTATTCGGGATCATTGCCGGGATACATCACTATTGTTCCCATGGCGCCGACTTTGACAGGATCTCATTTCAAAGCTTGACAATGATCCTTCATTTAATAGATTAGCCCCATTGAATTTCAGTTTGGATTATCAAATAACGTTCATCTTCAAACTAGGCCGTTATGCTCTGTACTTCCACACAGAAAGCACGCGGCTGAATCGATACTTTAGGGGGTCTTGACCAAACATTCAGGTCAGCCGGAAAACGGATATGGTTATAGCAAAGAAGGGGCCAATGTATAAAAGCACAAAGTTCATATTCATAACAGGAGGGGTGCTCTCCTCTTTAGGTAAGGGCTTGTCCGCGGCCACCATCGGCGCGCTCATGGAATGCAGGGGTCTTACTGTGACCCTGCTTAAGATGGACCCGTATATAAATGTGGACCCAGGCACAATGAACCCCTTCCAGCACGGAGAGGTGTTCGTAACAGAGGACGGAGCTGAAACGGACCTTGACCTGGGACACTATGAACGATTCACCAGCGCGACCCTGAGGCAGAAGAATAACTTTACCACAGGCCAGATATACGATTCCGTGATCCAGAAGGAGCGACGTGGCGAGTATCTTGGAGAAACCGTCCAGGTTATTCCCCATATCACGGACGAGATCAAGAGAAAAATCCGAGACATTGGGGATGGGGTGGATGTGGCCATAGTGGAAGTTGGAGGCACAGTGGGCGATATTGAGAGCCTGCCTTTTCTTGAGGCCATCAGGCAATTGCGAGCTGATCTTGGCCCACAGAATGTGCTGTATATCCATTTAACACTTGTGCCGTACGTAAGGGCATCCGGTGAGACGAAAACAAAGCCCACCCAGCACTCTGTGAAAGCCCTTAGGGAAGTTGGGATCCAGCCGGATATATTGATATGCAGAACAGAGATGAAACTGAGCCTTGAGACCAAGGAGAAAATAGCCCTGTTCTGTAATGTCAGACCAGAAGAGGTCATATCAGCCGAGGATGTTGAGTGCATATATGAATTGCCCGTGAGATTACACGCTGAGGGCTTGGATCAGAAAGTGGTGGAACACCTCAATGTATGGACAAGGGCGCCGAGGCTCGAACAGTGGGAAGCATTTGTGAACGCGGCCACATCTTTGGAGCGTGAGGTAATAATAGGCATAGTGGGCAAGTACGTTGACCTGAGGGAGTCTTATAAGAGCCTGAATGAAGCCCTGTTTGCAGGCGGCGTGGTCAACAGGACCAAAGTTAATCTGAAATTCATAGATTCTGAAGAGATAGAGGCCCTAAAGGAGGGCATCTTCGAAGACCTGGACGGAATACTTGTGCCCGGTGGGTTTGGGACAAGGGGTATTGAGGGCAAAATCATGGCTGCTGGCCATGCGAGAAAGAACAACATGCCCTATTTTGGCATATGCCTTGGCATGCAGATGGCAGTGGCTGAATTTTCCAGGCATGTTTGCGGCCTTGAAAGAGCCAATTCCACTGAATTCGACCCTAACACTTCACATCCGGTGATACATATGATGCTCGACCAGAGGACAATAACCGATAAAGGCGGCACAATGAGGCTCGGCTCATATGATTGCGTGATCATGAAAGGATCGAAGCTTCACGAAATTTACGGAACCAACAAGATAAGCGAGAGGCACCGCCATCGTTTTGAATTTAATAATGACTACATTGAGAGGCTTCAAGAAAAGGGTCTATTGGCGTCTGGAAAGTCCCCTGACGGCAAGCTTGTGGAAATGGTGGAGCTTGAAGGGCATCCCTGGTTTATTGGATGTCAATTCCATCCTGAGTTCAAGTCCAGACCCATGAAACCCCATCCTTTGTTTGTTTCATACATAGAGGCCTGTGTAAAATATTCGGTTAAAAAAAGGGAAGGTGAAACAAAGGAATTGAATTCAACCGATGATGACGCGCTTTCAAGAAGAGAATTGGCCAATTTGTAAGGAGCTCTAGAGCCCGACTTTTTCACTGGAATCTCCATCCACTCCCCTGGCGCAAAGACCCCATTTCATGGGCATAATGAAATGATACGAAAATCAGTGACCCCCTAAGAGCCGGTATTGCGCTCAGAAACGACCCTTTCCCTGCTATGAATGCCTATTATTAACACAACGGAGGTTAGGCTATTTTGGAGATAAGTTATGATAAGCGCAATGGAACGATAGTTGGAAACAGTAGATTCGTATGCGACCAGGATCTCTTTTTTATTGCCGGCCCATGTGTAATAGAGTCTGAAGACATTGTGATTGAGACAGCCAAAGAGGTCAAAAGAGTTAGCGCGCTAACAGGTGTTCAGGCAATTTTCAAGTCTTCCTTTGACAAAGCCAACAGAACCTCTGTGGATTCATATAGGGGACCCGGCATTGAAAAGGGTTTGGAGATCCTATCAAGGGTTAAACAGGAGACAGGGCTTCCGATAATCTCCGATATACACGGCCCTGAACAGGTGGAAAAGGCGGCCGAAGTCCTGGATATTCTGCAAATCCCGGCGTTTTTGAGCAGACAGACCGACCTGCTGGTGGCCGCGGGGAAATCCCAAAAGGCCATAAACTTAAAAAAAGGCCAGTTCCTTTCGCCTGAAGATATGCGGCACGCAATCAATAAGATCCTTTCCACGCAAAACAGCAATATTTTCGTTACAGAGCGGGGAACCAGCTTTGGCTATCAGGATTTGATAGTTGATATGCGATCCATAGTCAGGTTAAAGCAGTACGGTTTTCCGGTGATATTCGACGCAACCCACTCAGCGCAAATGCCCGGCAAAGGAGACGGTTGTTCAGGAGGAGAAAGGGAGATGGCTTTCCCGCTTGCCAGGGCGGCCATTGCAGCCGGAGCGGACGCGATATTTGCTGAAACTCATCCTGATCCGGATAACGCTATGTGTGACGGTCCAAATTCAATCCACCTATCAGCCCTGGAAAGGTTCATTTCACAAATCAAGGAAATGCATGGCATGGTTCATGGAAGAAGCATGGAACAGCCCTGGAATTCAGAGGTCAAAGTACAAAGGAACCCTATTGTTTCTCAGGAAGATCAAAGCAGGCTAAAAGATATTAAACTTATCGTATTTGACGTGGATGGGGCCTTGACGGACGGGCGTATAAACATTGGCTCAGACGGCGTTGAGTATAAATCCTTTCATGTTCGTGACGGACATGGTATAAAGCTTGCTAAGAGGGCTGGTTTTGAAGTGGCCTTGATCACAGGAAGAAGCTCGCACATTGTGGAAAAAAGGGCCGCGGAATTGGAAATAGAGCTGGTTTTTCAAGGCATTAAAGACAAGAAACCGGTATTTGACAAGTTACTTGAGGAATTGAATCTGAACGCAAAACAGGTTGCCATGTTGGGTGATGATATTGTGGATATCCCTATTCTCAAAATGGTTGGATTTGCGGCCACTGTTCCTGAGGCGCCTGTTGAGGTCCATTCGGTGGTTGACTATGTCACTAAGGCCCGTGGTGGAGACGCGGCCGGAAGAGAGTTTATCGAGGTGATCCTAAAGGCCCAAGACAAATGGAAGACAATCATGGACAGGTATACTGGATGAAGCCGGATCGACAGGGAGCAGCCCAATATGTGAGAATAGAGGAGTCTTTCTCACAGGATCTCCAAAGACGTAAGGAGCTGGAGCGCTGGCACAGACGCAGAATGCTAAAGAAACTGGCCCAGGTGGGAATATTGGGCGCCGCGCTAATCATCTCATTGGGATATATATTGGCGTTGCGTCTGAAACCGGACCCCAGGGAACTTAACTTACCTAGGGTAGCCAAGGACGAAGGTATTAGAATAGACAAATTTACCTATTCAAACACAGGCGCTCACCCATTTGAGCTTGAAGCCCAGAGCGCGACTGTGGCCGACTCTTTGGACAAGGTCAAGCTGTTCGGACCCAGAGTTACATACATGGCGCCCAAAAAGGGAAAGATTGAACTCACAGCCAAAACCGGAGAACTGGACAAGAACACTAAAGAGATCCGCGCGTCGGGTGATGTTAAGATTAAGATGAACGGATTGCTGATCAACGCTGACGAGGTCACATATTCTGATGAGGAGCGCGTTGTTAGAGCGGATTCCAAAATATCCATACACGGGGATGGATTCAAGCTTAGCGGAGCAGGGCTGACCCTGTTCCTTGATAACCACGAGGCGATAGTAAGCAAGAATGTGGAGACCCTTTTAAGTGACGTAGAATGGGTTAAACCTGGACAGAAGTTACCGATATAGGCATGGGAATTTATTTGGCGCCGGACTAGGGGTTGAACCTTAGAATGAGATTAAGCCCTTCAAAAGGACACGAGCGGCCTCTTTTCCAATAATGAACTTCCAAGGGTCCCTTCAAGCCTGGGAGAGAGCAATGAAAAAGGCTTTTAAAATATTTACCGCTTCCATGTGTTTTGTTTTGCTTTGCGCTGCCATTGTGTTTTCTGAGGACGATCTAAACAAAACTCTAAGTTTCGTCTCAGATTCTCCACTAAAGATAACCGCCAATGAAGTTGTGGCACAGACCACCCCTAATGGTAGAAAGGTTTTCTACAATGGTGCGGTGAAGGCTACCCAGGGCGACCTTACCATGACCTGCGACCACCTGGAACTTTACTGGAAGGAAAACAACAAGGGACCAAGGCCGGCGGCCGGCGGGAATTCCTTGGGAATGGGTGACCTGGCCTCATTACAGTCCATAAGAGCCTACGGTGATGTGAAGTT
>CAZFJT010000191.1:0-998 GCA_964519135.1 uncultured Syntrophales bacterium
ATATTAGACCCTGAATCCGGCAAACCAATAAGAAATTGGAGACCTGAGATCAAAGACCCTGATGACATATGGAATGAGATATTGAAGGCCGCGAAGATCCCGGGCACAACTTCAGCCCCGAAACTGCAGCCTATAGCGGCCAGAATAGTAATGCTCCAAAGCGGCATGAGAGCCCCAATGGGCGTAAAGGTCCGGGGTAAAACACTGGAGGAGGTGGAACGGGTAGGCCTGGGAATCGAACGCTTTTTAAAGGAGGTTCCTTCTGTTGAGCCGGCTTCTGTTGTTGCGGATAGAATTGTGGGAAAGCCATACCTTGAGATTGCCATTGATCGAAAGGCCATAGCGAGGTACGGCATGAATATCCGAGATGTCCAGGACGTTATAGAGATAGCCGTTGGAGGCAGAAAGATAACAACCACAGTGGAAGGTAGAGAGCGCTATCCGGTTCGGGTTAGGTACAAAAGGGAGCTGCGAGATACTGTGGAATCTCTGCGTAACATACTCGTGGCCGGACCCAAAGGAACCCAAATACCAATGGCGATGCTTGCTGATATCCATTTTGTTCGCGGCCCAATGGTAATCAAGAGTGAGGACACTTTTCTAGTTGGGTACGTCCTTTTTGACAAAAAAGCCGGAAAGGCTGAAGTGGACGTGGTCGAGGAGGCTGATCGATATTTGAAATATAAGATCCAGGCTGGGGATTTGAACCTCCCTGAAGGTTCATCATACGTTTTTGCCGGCTCATATGAGAACCAGGTGAGATCTGAAAAAACTCTTAGCATCGTTATACCGGTAGCTTTGATCTTGATATTCCTTATTCTGTATCTTCAGTTCAGATCGGTTTCAACCGCTTTGATAGTGTTTTCAGGAGTATTTGTGGTCTGGTCCGGCGGATTCCTCATCATTTGGCTATATTCACAGAGCTGGTTTATGGATTTCACCGTCTTTAGTGTAAACATGCGCGACTTGTTTCACATTAAGGCCTATAACCTCAGTGT
>CAZFJT010000191.1:1008-6306 GCA_964519135.1 uncultured Syntrophales bacterium
CTGGGTAGGGTTCTTGGCGCTTTTCGGAATTGCCACAGATGATGGGGTTATTTTCTCCACTTATTTGGATCAGGTTTTTAGATCTCGGCAATTCAATTCCATAAAAGAGATAAGGGAAGCAACAGTTGAAGCCGGCCTAAAACGCATCAGGCCTGCGCTTATGACCGTTGGAACCACCTTATTGGCGCTGATCCCGGTTCTTACGGCTACCGGTAAGGGCGCTGATGTAATGGCCCCGATGGCTTTACCAAGCTTTGGTGGAATGACTGTTTGTATTATCACTGTTTTTGTTGTGCCCACTTTTTACTGTTTGGTCAAGGAAGTCCAATTCAAAATGAATTTGGATAAATTAACAACCGAATCAAAAGGAGACCAGAAATGAGAACTCAAATTAGTACAATTATTACCTTGATTTTTGTATTTACATTTTTAAGCTTATTCGCTCCAATTCATGCGGAGACCCTTGAATTACCGGATGGATCCAAGGCTGATTTAGGACAAAGCTGCCCTGTTTGCGGCATGAAAGTGACTATGGCCAAAATAGGCCAAGCCGCAGTGGTTTTCAAGGATGGTAAAGTAGTTGTCACCGATGGACCAAGAGACATGTTCAAGTTCATTCTTGATCCAAAAAAGTACGACTTTGATCCAGCTTCTATAAAGGAGATTTACGTCACTGATTACGCAACAAAGAAAATTGTAGATGGGAAGAAAGCTTATTATGTAATTGGAAGCGATGTAATGGGATCTATGGGTAAGGCGCCTATTCCATTCCTGGACCAATCGAAAGCTGAAGAGTTAAGCAAATCAAAGAACGGCCAAAAGGTCATTCCATTTGAAGAAGTAACCTTAAACGATGTGGCGCCTAAACGGAAGATGCTGAAAATGGAGCATGGGCATGGAGGCAGCGGGAAAAAGGCGCCCCATGAGCACGGCAGCGGATCCAAATCAAAATAGAGGCTATATCTTAGCGCTCAGTGGTGACTCCAAGTTTATACTGCGATCACTGTGAGCGCTTACAGAGAAACTCATGGGTGAATCTTTGACCTGGTCAATCCCTTAAAGCCAGGTCAAGGAAAAATCCTCGCGCTTTGTAAACATAGGAGGACTAAATGAACTCAATTACATTTCTCAAAACTTCTGCAACCTTTAGCGCAATTGTATCAATAGTGCTATTTACAGCATTGACCTCCTGGTCGGAAAATTCTATTGTGCTTCCAAATGGCGCCAAAGCAGAGATAAAAGGCAAATGCCCGGTGTGTGGCATGTTGGTCGGAGGCCGTCTTGGAGGTAACGCGGGGTATTCGTACTTGGATGGGCGACTCATCGGATTCTCTGGAGTGGCCGCGGCATTGCTAAAAAATGACCAGGTGAAATTCTTTGAGGGCGCGAGGTGTCTGTTCATATTCAATACTGCCGCCGGGCGATTCGGAATTAGCGCGGATGACATCAGAGGCACATTTGTAACTGACTTTACCTCTCGCAAAATGGTCGAGGTCCAAGACGCCAGATTTGTTATAGGAAGCAGAGTAAAAGGACCGATGGGGTACGATTTGATTCCATTCATAGATAAAAAAGCGGCTGACTCTTTCGCATCCGAATATGGGGGCAAAAGGATTGTACGCATGGGGACAATCGGACTTAAAGATGTGGATAGAGATAAAACAGGCAATGATAAATGATTCTTGTTTTCTAAGGCTCATTATATATTTTGATGGCCCCGGAACCAACTAATGATACTCACACTACAAAGACGATTCAGATTACTCCTTGTTATTCCAGTGGCGTTGATCCTTGTGTTGGTAGGATCAATCGGCTTCTTTTTCGCGCGGAAATTCGTATTCGACCAATGGACGAAACTCACTAGATTGAAACTGGAGAAAGCGGCGCATCAGATAAGTATGAGGCTGGACGAAAAACTCAGACTTGTTAACCTGATAGACCGAGCCCAACATATCCCAAGCGCTGAGCTTACTCAGGCGTTTTTAATCCAGGAATTGATTAACAAACCTGGGGTGAGATTTGTTGACATTGATTATCTGCCTGAAGAAAAGATTAAAGATGGTTTTTACAGTATGGATGAAAACATGCCTCAAGGCCTCTATACAATGGAGCTTTGCGGCGATTTCGGTTTTTGCGCTCCCACCATGAACGCCGCGGCTCTTGACAGGGCGCTGAGAATCACCAAGATTTTAGAGCCTTCCAATGGAAATTCAGGCAAAAGATTACTTGTAAGAATCGCTTTTGATTCATTCCTTGATCCATTGACTGATATGGATCTACTAAAGGGCAGTCAGGCTGCCATAGTTACCAGCACTGGAGTATTTCTCGCTCATACGGACAGGGATATTTGGGACCGGCGGAGACTTGGAGACAATGGAGATCCCTTTGAGTTGAGGGCCCTGGAGAAAATTTCCTTGAATCATCATGGACAGGTACTGGGAGATGGGACCCCGCCTGAAAAAGTATTGAGCTTCTACAAAATAGATTCAATAAATTGGTATTTGGCGCTTTTTTCTGAAGGAAAAATAATCTTGGCGCCTATGGTTCGTTTCAGTCAATTCTATGTTATTACAGCGGTAGGCGCTTTGATTGTTGTGGTTCTATTAATTGGCTTTGTTACCAGACCTGTGGCGCGTTCCATCGGTCAGATATCAGAGGCCGCGGTAAAGGTTCAAGAGGGTGACTATTCGGTAAGACTTCCTGAAAAGGGCTCTGATGAGATAGCAATCCTTAAGCGCAGTTTCAATGGTATGATTCAGGGGCTAAAGCAAAGGGAATGGATTGAGAGAACCTTTGGTAGATATGTGGACCGTAAGGTTGCTGAAGAACTAATGAATACACCTGAGTCACTAAAATTGGGGGGAGACAAGTCTACAGTTACCATTATGATGGCGGACCTGAGGAACTTCACTTCCGTGTCAGAGCGTTTACAACCTGAACAAGTCATAGCCATGCTGAATAGATACTTTGCCAGAATGATAGGCGTGGTAGAGAGGTACAAAGGTATTATTGTAGATTTTTACGGGGACGCAATCCTTGTTTTTTTTAATGGCGTCGATTCTGAAATAGAGAGCAGGGCCGCTGACGCTTTGAACTGCGCTATGGACATGCAAAGGGAAATGGACGGTTTTGAGCGGGAAAACAAGGCCGAGGGTTTACCGCTTATCGGCATGGGGGTAGGTATTCACACCGGTGAGGTGATTGTTGGTAATATCGGAGCTGAGTCCAGGGCCAAATATGGAATAGTGGGATCGAATGTAAATCTTACCGCAAGGATTCAATCGGCCGCTTCCCTTGGGAAAATAGTTATCTCTCAGCAAACACACGACTTATTGGCGGAAAAGATGGATGTTTCTAGGGAGTTCAGTGTATGCCTAAAGGGAGTTGAAGGAGTGAAAACCCTTTATGAAATAGACGCAATGGCATCAACCTGCATATTCCCTGGAACTCAATAAACAATCGCCGCGTACCCCACAAAACTATCCCCAGGCATTACATCATGGCTAGTATAGTATTCTATCAGTTCCCCTTTGTTAGCGCCCAGTTCCCTGCATGAGGCAATAACAGAGGCTATTGGCCCTGCTGAACAAGTATTGCGCCTTGATTGGGCCTCATTGAGAAGATCAGTTTCAGCCATTTCCAAAGCGCTATCTATTATGGCTCGATCATTTTCTTCCTTCACCCACCTCAAGGCCTCAACGCCTTTTCCTTTGGGAGAGAATCCATAATTCGGACCATAATGGGTCAGGTCAGCGGATCCGATATATATTGCCTTGAGATTTTTCGACGCCAGCTCCTTGGCAAGATCTTGACCCAGGTTAATCGCTGCGCTTGAAGAAGGCGAGTGCGCGGCAATAACGGGAATATCTGGAAAAAACTTTGCTATAAGAGGCATTTGTATTTCTACGGTATTATCGGCAAAATTCGCGCCTGCCACCTCCAGTAGACCTTTACTAGCAAGCTCGTGAATAAGTGAACCGTCTAGGGGATGGTCTCCATATGGGGTTTGCCAGGCGTCCTCACCATAAGCTATGGGCTTTTCAGATCCCCTGAGATGACCGCCATACAAGACGATTCTATCAACAGCCGCGCGAACAGACAGTGTGTACATGACCTTTGCCGCTGCCCTGCCGGAAAAAGCCCACCCAGCGTGGGGGACCACGCCTCCAACAAATTCACCTTGTGGTGGCGCATAACCTCTTAGAAAGTCTTCTATTTCTTCATCGCATTCCTTGATATTGTTCGGATACCAACCGGACGGCAATATTCTTTTTCTTACAGTCATTAGTACTCAGTCCCCATCAAATTATTGCAATTCCATGTTAACCATATTATTCGACGCTATTGCTTTTACTGATAAGGTTTGGAGAAACTCTTAAGAGGCCGGACTAATCTTCTTTGCCTGATAACAGCTTCATCAACGCCCCAACAGTGGCTGGTTTTTCCAGAATGTGGTCGACTCCATACTCTTCGGATTTTCCAACAGAATCAATTTGTCCGGCCCAACCGGTTAGTATTACAAAAGGAGGTTTTTCAACAGACAGCTCTTCGCAGATTTCTTTTAGTCTCTTGCCCACCTGCCAGCCGCTTATGCCAGGGAGTCCCAGATCGCAAATAACAGCGTCCGGAAGATTCCCATTCATAATTTCAATAGCGCCCTCTCCAGTATCAGAGGTAATTACCTCATGCTTCAGATTCTCAAATCCCTCCTTTAGTTGATCCAAGACCAATGGCATATCATCCACCAATAGTATTGTCAGACGCTCCTTTGATGGCTTAACCGATGCCAAGGAGCGCTTCCGGACTTCTTCTATTTCCTGGGCCAAGGGGAGAACAACCTGAAATACGGTCCCGCCGTCTTTCCTGTCCTCAAAATTTATACTTCCGTTGTGGCGCTGGATTACTCCATAACTCCCGGCAAGCCCCATACCGGCGCCGTAACCACCCTTGGTAGTCCAGAAAGGTTCAAATATTTTCGATTTCGCGTAATTTGGGACTCCGGCCCCAGTGTCCAGAACTTCAAGAAAAACCTCTCCTCCATCGTTGAATGTGCGAATAGAGACCTCCCCAACATCTTGTATGGACTCTATTGCATTTTTGATCAGATTTATTACCACCTGAAAAATCTCACCCTGATTTCCATTTATAAAGCAGCCTTCTGTTAAATTTGATGAGATATTTACCCGCGGGGCTTCTCTACCAGGTCTGGGTAAACTCATGGACCGACCCATCTCCAACGCGTGCAAAGCGGTTTTCGAAAGGTCGAATATCTCAAAGCCTTTGTCGCCGCCATTCTTA
>CAZFJT010000192.1:0-6290 GCA_964519135.1 uncultured Syntrophales bacterium
ACTCAGCATGACCCCCGATTATTTGGAGCAAATTATTGAATTCATGGGCAATACCCCCGGCCAGAACACCTATGGATTCAAACTTCTGGGATTCCCTCAGCCGTTCCTCTAGTATCTTTTCCTTTAACACATCCTCCACAACCGCCAAACACCCGTAAACCGCTGAATCCTTGTCCAACATCGGGGTGATCACTATTTTAAGCACGGTTTTCTTGCCCCATTTGCTTATGTATGGGGCTTCAGCTTTGGCCGGCCGGCCTGATTCCATGCAGTCACTTATTATCTTAGATATCCCGGATTCAACTATTGGGGGGAAGGTAAGAACATTTATTTGTTTACTATATTCAGCAGATTTGGATCCCAGTATTTCCAGAAATTTATCATTCAGCTCCAGTATCTTTCCATCCCTATCCATGTAAAGGATTCCTACCGGGGCATTCTCCACAAGGGCCCTATATTTCCCTTCACTATCCCTTAAGGCCTCCAAGGCTTGGTTGTGCATTAAACCTATTGCTGCGAAATCCGCAAATCTCGAGGCCAAGGCCATATCCTCTTCTGTGAAATCCTCAGACTTATTGGCAAGGCCTATCAACCCCACAGCCTTTCCCTCAAGGACCAATGGAGCAAAAAGCACATTATCAAGAGTTACGTGTCCATTGGGCATGAATTCCATCCACTGACTTGAGCTGAACCGGTTGTCAACAGCAGGCTCACAGGTCCTGTAGGCCACTTCTCGAAGTCCTCTGATGGGCATCGGTAATTCAGGGTTCACAGAGCAGGGCCGACCGCCGGCCTCTAAAAAAAGTAACTCATTCTCTTGGGCGTTTTCATCAAGAAGGGCCACATAGCCTGCTGTAGCGCCTGTAACCCTTTGACAACAATCAAATATCTTTCTCGCGGACTGTTCAAAGGCCGGATGATCCAACAAGGCCCTCGCGCTCTCAAGCATTTGCCTTGTTTCAAAGTTTCTCTTTTCAAGGTCCTTTATCGCGTTTCTCAGTTTCTCTTCAGTATTCTTACGCTCAGATATGTCCTGGGTCGTCCCATGAATAAAGGTTACCTTACCCTCATCATCCCGTTCTTTCTCACCTCTAATCCAAACGGTCCTTTTTTTACCTGACGGAGTAATCAATTTATGTTCAAAATCAAAAAAATCCCCGTTATCTTCAGTAATATTTATGATGTTCTTCTTGTAAGACTCCAAGTCCGATGTTGGGATGCATTCCCTTATGGCTTCAGGGGACGGTTTGAACTCAAACGGGTCCACCTCGAATATTTCGTACATCTGTTTTGACCAGGATATTTCTCCACTGGGCAAACTCCAGGTCCAGCTTCCCAGCCTGGCTATGCGCTGGGCCTCCAGTAAGTTTCTCTCACTTTTTTTAAGGACCTGTTTGAGCTTCTCTATCTCAACACTATCGGCAACAGGGGTCGGGTCGTCATTTTCCCTGTGGGGGCGCCCAGAAACCCCGAAACTTCTCTTGGTCTCCATTGGAAAGTTCCTTCGCGCGGATCAATAATTAGCGCTTGTTATAGAAATCGTAATTTTTGATATTGTAACTTAGTTTACACCCTATTGCAAAATAACATCAACTCTATGCAAGATTTGTTCAAGCGGCCTTTTTTACGGCTTACTATTGCAAATAGGGCGTATTTTCATTGGATAGCACATCAAGGAGTTCCGATGGCGCTTCATCCAAGGATGCGCCATTTACTATAACAGGGATTATAGAGTCCTTACCTTTAATATCAATCGCGTATGCGCACTCCCTGACTATCCATTGGTCATTTCCCGCGTTTGATGACCAAAAGAGCAGCACAGCGTCATCTTTGATCATTGACTTGTATAGTTCCTGCTCCCAGCGCTCCTTTGGATCTTTTTCCACCAGAGTGGGGTCAATTTCGATCCCGGCCATACGGAGTTCCTTTAATTTGGGCAAAACCTTTTCTCTATCCTGGGCCGCGAAACATGGATAAAAGCTTGCGAATCGCCTTGCCTTACCGAGCTGTACAGCAGGTAGACTCAATCTGGAATCCGAATCCATCACGCGCGTGTCAAAGCCTATTTTGCCTATTGGAAACGAATCCACTGCAATCAGGAGTGTTCCCGCACACCTGCCAGTTGTAAATGATATAGGAGCTCTTACAGGGAATCTTAGCTCTGTTGCCTCTTTGCTCCAAGTTTGCGTCCTAATCTCCTCCACTATCTCCATCCCCGACATCTTTAGTTCAAGATCTATTCTAGCGCCTCTATTTAGATACAGTGGAAAGACGCCTTTTCGATTATCCTTTCCGGCCTGGGTGTTTCCGATTCCAACATTCACAAAGAACGCTTCGGATTTTGCCACCTTAGGAGGGCAAGATAAAGTTAGATTCACATAGTCTTTGTGCAAAAGGGCCACACGGAATTTTCTTTTCCATGAACCGTCAGCAGTCTCCAGGGATAGTTCCAGTGACCTCCCCAAATGCTCCATACTGATTCTTAGCTCAGTATTCAATGGTTTACCATTCTCGTCCAGCGGCGTTCTAAGTGAATTAATCAGGTTAACCCCTTCAAATATATGGATACTGGAGTCAGGGTGTTTGGCCAAATTAATTCTCTCTGAGCTCCAAGCAGGCAACACGACCCCAGCCGGGATCATCTCGATTAATTTATCATTAAATTTTATGCCAATGGCATCAATGACCCTATCACCCGATTCATCACCGAATTCTTTTGTTTTTATTGCCGCTATATTACTCCAGGGAGTGTAAAGGAGCTCATCTTTGGATTCCACGCATACGGCCCTGTCGCCCACTGAGACCAGCTTGCCCTCAATAGGTTTACCTTGGTTTACAGGTTCAATCCTGATGTTCGCAGATCTTCTGGAAAGTTCCTCTAGTGATGGAATATTGACTAACGTGGCTCTTGAAGCCGGTTCATGGGTTTCTCTACCCGATGTCTCGGCAACAGGCGTATCGTCATGGGATTTCTGATCAAAGACCTGTTTCTCTTTAGGAATAATGCCGCCACTCTCAACTTCATGGGATTCTCTTTTTTGGGGCTCGGGTTCAGGCGCCTTTAATTGAGGTTCAGGTGTAATATCAGCTTGAGGTTCTTCCGGTTCTTCTGTTTTCGGCGCCTCAGGACTCTCGGCCGCCTGGCCCAAGTCATACTCCTCTGACATGCTTATGTCGTCGATCAACTCATCTATCATGGAGTCATCAAGGTCTATGCCCTCTGTGAGAGTTTCGCCGATCATTGCTTCAGAGGGGCTCATTTGTTCGGAATCGCCTGATTCGTCATCAATTAATGGACTCTCTCCAGTGTCGATCCCTGGGGATTCCTCATGGGTTTCAGACTCACTGTTTGCCCCGAATGGCGCGATCTCCCCTTCTTCCTTTGGCGCCCATGCGGCCGACGGCCTCTCAGGAGGGCCGGCGCCAAAATCCAGCTCAGGTTCGGAATCATCAGAATCCACGTCCCCATCTATCAGTTCTTCGGAAAGATCATTATTATCCTCATCAACTGTAGCGCCCACATCAGAACTGTCGAACCACATGGTCTGCACAGGAGCGGACTGCCTTAAATCAGCCTCTGAGTTCAGGGCCTCTCCAGCCACTTCAGTAGGGGAGTCCAGATTGAAATTCGCCAGAGTATCCGCGCTTTCTCCTTGGTGGGGCCGGGATTTCTCAGCTTGCTCGGAGCTTTTTGGCGCCTCAGCATGTGGTTGGGGCGGCGGGGGCGCTGCGCTGGGGGACTTTTTGGGAGCAGCCATGGACTCTTCCATCTCTTTGGCTGATATTGACTCCAATTCCTCGATTCTGTATCTGAAGTTGGAATTGATAAACTTTACCTCACATTGAAGGTAACGTTCATCTATCATGGTGTTGATAGTCTCAGGTAGGCGCAGCATCGCATCCGCGCCAAGTTCCGTCTCACCCCTGAGTAATGAGCCTACATGTTTGAGGGCCTTTTCAAATCTCCCGATGTCTTTCAACTCAAATGGTGTGTCGAACACCCAGTAAAGATGGGCGCCTGTTCCTGATTCCACTATTACTGTAGGCGGTTTGGGGAATCTTCTAATGGTTTTTGCCGCTTCTTGTGGGGACGCGAAATAGGGCCTGCCCTTATTCCCTTCTTCCCCTATGTACACTTTGGCCCAAAGAGCCACTGCATAGCGTATGTGCTTTTTCTCGGGTTTCATCCTCTCCCTGGGGCACACGCTGAAATATATGTTCTGTTCAGCTCCAAAATGCTCTTTTGCGAGGATGTCAACCTTTGGATAGTATCTGGCGCTTGTACGCTCATCCCCCCGCCTGACCCTGTTTACCAGGATAAAACCTCTATGTATTTGATAATAGACGCCAAAGAGCGTTTCCAGAAAATCTGAGCGGGAGTATTTGGAAATCATGGCAAAGACCTCGACCCTTGGTAGCATAGAAATTATTATAGGTTGGGTTTTCGGGCTCCAGCTACCGACAAAGGGCTATATTTAACAGCTTCGCGGCGCAGATCCAACGATTGGATCCTGTAAGGGCTCTATTTTAACACAATCCAGAGCAAGTTATGAAGGATTAACAATAACAGGTTTGACATATTTTGCTGATCCAATTTTGTAAAATCTTTCGCTGAAATCTCCGATATATCTCTTAATTATTGACCTATTAATATTTATCTGTTATATGAACAACATACATTCACATTTTTATGATCCGGCTGGATTCCGGACATAAGTAAATTTTTTCGAGTTCATTTTGATCTCTATAACCTCTCGAATTAACAGGCGAGTTATACTCGTGGCAGGTTGCGCTGGTGTGAGTACAAAGTCGGATACTTTTATGATCGGCGCCTTGATGGTGAACATATCACGCGCCACGCGTTAACCGTCGATTTTTCCAGAGGCAATTTCTGGGTGGAGACCTGGTGAACCGATGATCAAAAGGAGGGAAGAGTAATATGGGAAGTCGTTCAAAAACGTTTTTAGCGCTCATTGGGACTGCGCTATTCATTACCCTGTGTGGTTCCAACGTCATGGCGCAAGGCTATTGTGCGCCCCCAGCGTGCCAACCACAATCAGGAATTTCCTGGAACATGGTCAACCCGCCTGCGCTACCGCCTCCTCCCCCAGTTCCGGTTCCGTCATTCAATGGCGGCAATTGCGGCCCTAAGGGATGCGGCCCAACCGCCGGCTATAGGGGTTGGAATAGTGGGCCTAAATGCGCTCCACCTACTTGCGCTCCACCTACTTGCGCTCCGCCTGCGTGTGGAACAAGCGGATATGGAGGTTCCTGGCTCGGTGATCTGAACACCGGCCTGCTTGACCTATTCAAAGGTTGCTCCGGCCCTACCTGTGGCTGGTAGATAATACTTGGATTTCTTGATGAAACTATCCGGAGGGCTCATTACTCGGTAAAGAACGGCCCTCCGGGTCACTTGTACACTTACCTTGATTTCTTGCAATCAATCGATCTTGTCAGCCGGAAGAGCCGGATAATATCCACTCCCAATGTAGATATCCTGGTCAGGGACTTTAATGATATAGGATCTCTTAAAACGGGGGTCCTCTTCACCTGGGCGATTCCACATATATTCCACCCAACCTTGGCCCGGATTTTCAGCCACCCTTTTGAATTCTTGGAAATATTTTTTTCCAGTAGGGTCCTTCATGTCATCAACGTTTTTACCAATCAGCGACGGCATGAAAGGATGGGCAAGCATGGTATTATCCATGGACAGAGCGAAGACATAAAGCTCACCATCTGTTAAGGCGATCTTGGAATTAATCACCTTTAGCGCATAGTCTTTTCCTTTTTCATTGAAAAGGGCCGTGGCCTTTTTGGCCAGAGCTATACTTTCCTTGGCCCGTTCCGGGGCGTCAAAGGCTTGGACCAGAGTCATGGGAAAAAGAAAGAAACAGCACAGTAAAGAGATCAAATAGCGTTTCATGTTCGCGTCTCCTTATAAATTCCAACCCAATGAAATCCCATGCGACCCTAATATTAATGTTTTCCGCTTTGGCTCCAAGCTAAATCACTCGGTATCAAAGCCGACTTCTCTTGTTTTAAACACAATTTTCTCACTTGGAATCACTTAAATTTATAATACAGAACCCATTAAAAGCAACCCAGGCTGACGTTTTATTTAAGATCACATGAAGAACCTCAAACGTAAATCCTTAGTAACGCACGGCCTTGCTTCCAAAGCGCATATGATATGTAAAAAAAAGGTCATCTAGAGTAAACTTTGTTTGGATATTGCTCTCAGGTACAAGCGTCCGCGAGCCTGTTGGCGGAAGATCCGATTCGCT
>CAZFJT010000193.1:0-6276 GCA_964519135.1 uncultured Syntrophales bacterium
GAAGCAGGAGGGTTACTGGCCGGCGCAGTGAAATCCTCCATAGGTATAGGCCTCTTACTGGCCCAGGGAATCGGCGACACTATAAGGGTCTCACTTACCGCCCCACCTCAGGAAGAGATCAGGGTCGCGTATCATATCCTGAGAAGTCTGGGGCTCAGGCGACGGGGTGTGGAGATAATCTCATGTCCCACATGCTCAAGGACTGAAATCGATCTCATAGGATTGGCCAACAAGGTGGAAAAGGAATTGAGCAATGTGGATCTACCGATCACGGTTGCAGTGATGGGCTGCGTGGTAAATGGCCCTGGTGAGGCTAAGGCCGCGGATATAGGTATAGCCGGCGGACGCAATAAGGGGATATTGTTTAAACATGGAGAAAAATTGGGTGTTTATCCTGAATCCCAGTTGTTATCCGCGCTGCTCCATGAGATCAAGAAAATGGGGCATACCGAAAAGTAGATCTCCTATGGTATCCCTTGCTCTTTTATAAAGAATCTCGAAAATCATTCTAACCAAACGCGCCATGGTCGGGATTGTCTATGGAAGAAGACTCCCCTTTGCCCCAGGGCAAATTGAATTTGTGCAAATTGCTCATCACTATTCCAGCCACCACATTTGTTCCCACAGGGATAATCCTAGCCAAAAAATCCACTATACGGGCGTCCGAACCTATTATGATTCTTGGCTTGTTCTTTTTTATTCCCTTGATAATAATCTTCGCGGCTTGCTCCGGTGTGGTCTTGGCCGCATTCTCATACCATATGGCGCACTCTTGGGATGTCATGCCAGGTGTAGCCGATCTGAACTTCGACGCCTTGCGGAAAATATTTGTTCTAACCCCTCCTGCTATTACGCAGGACACACGTAAATCAGTGCCCCGGAGTTCTTGGATAAGGGTCTCTGTAAAAGCCTTCACCGCGCTCTTTGATATCGCGTATGGACCATTGCACGGGGTGGTCACAATTCCGGCAAGGCTTGACATGTTAACTATATGGGCTGGGCCCCGGTCCTTCATGTATGGCAGAAAGGCCTTTGTTACATTAACAACTCCCCAGAAGTTAACGTCCATAATCCATGCGAAGTCGTCATGTGTTACATTTTCCAGTGTATCGCAGAGAAGTACGCCAGCGTTGTTTATCAGGACATCCACGCCTTTACCCTGTGCATTCAGGGACTTTGCAAATTGATGAACAGCCTCCCGATCTGATACATCCACCACATGATGGGTCGCCTTTGAGCCATGCCCTTTGATCATTTCACAGGTTTCCAGGAGCCCCTCCTCATTAATATCTACAATAATGAGCTCCATGCCCTCTTTGCCCAGCTCCACGCCGAGCGCCCTTCCTATGCCTGAGCCTGCGCCCGTAATTACGGCCACTTTGTCCCTTAGAACCTTCAATTCATCACCCCCATTTTGAAAGTGTCCGCTCAGTTAATTATTCAATATTGACGTTATTTTTTTTAGTCCCATTTTTATGGCGAATTTCAAACTGAACCACATTGTATATAGATCCTGCTGAAAAAACCATTTAACGGTCTCAAATGTGGCCACAGCTTCCATGTCCGTCCTTTCTGGGGTCCATAGAAACTTGCCCCACCCTATCCATCCCTTCGCGTACATTCCAGCCACTATCTGTCCTACGGCAAAGGTTCCCACAGCCAACTGGCCGAACCCCACTACAACGGCCAGGGCCAATTGACCCAATGTAATAACCCCGAATGCCAACTGACCTACACTCACCACTCCAAGACTCACCTGCCCGATGGCTATGCCTCCTACGGCAAATTGCCCTATTGCAATGTGTCCCTTCGCGACCCTTACCCTGCCTGCTGAATCCCTGCCATAGGCCACACACACAATCGGCTGCTTTAGGAATTTTGATCGAGTCTTCCACTCAAAACCCCATTCCCTATTCTGGGCGCCTGCGGAAGCGAGCCCGGTCAAGGGCGTTGTCTGTTGTTTCGCAGTCGCTTTATCCACTGAAACGGAACCCAATTTGCTAACCTCTAAGTGATCATATGAGATGTTAATGGTTCTATCTGAATAATCAACCCAACTCCATGGATGATAAGCAACAAATATTTACTATTTGTACAATATTCCCAGGAGCCTAGTCAAACAAACAAATGGTTTATGTGGTAATCTCTAAGTTGTTGGCTGCAGGGAGGATAGAGGAGAGAATCTGGGAATGGAAGTAGCGTGAGCCGAACCGGACGGCAGGAGTTCGTTGAGCCAAGTTTGTTGAGCTTGCGAATTTAAACACAGCGAATCGGATCTCCCGCCAACAGGCTCATCGCCGCGCTCCAGTTACTGAGGAGTTACGTTTATGTGCGAAGGAATTGAAAGTAGCCCCTAAAATTCTAGCTGAGGGGTCTATCTGCTTGCTATTCGGCTTTGGGAAATTTGATCTCTTGACAATAAGACAGGGCGCCCTCATGACAACTAAAAAAACTGGGGACACCCTGTCATTCTAATTGAATTTTACTGCTTTGGCGTGACCTTTTTTGCTGCAAACGCGGGATCAGTGAAGCCTTCTTTAACAGGATAACCTTTATCCATCCAGGCCTGGCTGCCTCCAACCAGATTCATGGGTTTTTCGAACCCTTCTCTCTCAAGAATACCGGCCGCCATACTGGACCTGTACGCTGAATTACAGACCATTACAACAGGGGCTTTTGGATCAAGAAGTGTTGAAAGTTCAGCCAGATGGTTGAGCGGAAGATTCAAGACTTCACCTATTCTCAAAGCAATCCATTCTTTGGGTAGGCGCACATCAACAATCAATGGGGCGTCATTCTTCTCCATTAAATCGTGGAGGGCCTTAGGTTCAATCGGATCTCCCTTTTTAACGGGCATATTCGCTTTTTTCCATGACTCCATGGTAATCACTTCCCCTGTATATCCTACCCGTTGCAACCTGAAAAGGGCCTCGTTGAGCAGCTTCTTATCACCTACAAGCACAAGCTTGGCGCCCCATGGGACCATTGTTCCGACCCATGTTTCCAGCCTTCCCCTGGCCGCGATATTCACTGAATTGGGAATATGACCTTCAGAATATGAATCAGCGTCCCTGAGGTCCACCACATAGTGCGTAATGGGATCAGTTAAAGCCTTGGAAGGTTCGATCTCGGGTTTGGAGAGCTTATCCCATTTCACTTTATCCGGACCGGTTCTGTTCATTTTGGCGTTATGGGCAAAGTATTGGGGCGCCTCAGGCAATCCCTGCAGCACCTTAGCTATGAACGCGCCCTTGCTTTTGGCCTTAAGATATGGATTCTCCTTCTTTTCCTTGCCTATGGTCGATTTGGGCTCGTCACTGAGGTTTGCTCCACAAAGGGAACCCGCGCCGTGAGCAGGGAATATCATGACATCATCAGCCAGTTTGGATAGCTTATTTGTCCATGAATCGTACATTGCGCCCGCAAGTGAAGCCGCTGTAACCGTGCCTTCCATTAAGTCCGGTCTTCCCACGCTTCCAACGAACATAACGTCACCTGTGAAGAGAAGTTCCGGAGAATCAGTTGATTCCTTGCCGTAAACAGCCGCGCACATGCCATCAGGAGTATGCCCTGGTGTATCCATAAATTTGAGGGTGGCTTGGCCGATCTTAAGTGTGGAGCTCTCATCCAATGGTTGAAATTCGTATTTCGCTCCAGATAGGTGGCTCTGGTAGATTGGGATATTCAGCTTGGCTACCATTTCCATATGGCCGGCCACAAAATCCGCGTGTGAATGGGTCAAATAAACTCCCTTAATCTTGGCGTTCTGTTCCTTGGCCTTGTCCAAATAAAAGGAAATATCCCTTGTGGGGTCTACCATTAATGCTTCACCATCACTGATAAGCAAGTACGAGTAAACCGAAAGCACAGGCAAAGTTGTTTGAATTACTTTAAAACCTGGGAACTTGTACGTATCAACGACCCAATGGTCAGCAGCGTCCGCTGAGTGGGAAGCTGATTCGGAATCCTTAATTTCTTTGGAAAGACCCACCGTTGGGTTGGATAAACATAGGGCCGCCGTAAATAAGGCGGCAATAAAGAATGTTAAACGTTTCATAATCTTAAAAAACCTCCCTTTGCCATAGGATAATCATCTTATCCCCATTATGCTTGTGTACTTATGAAAAATTATTCACCTAGAAAAAATTCGGCTTCAAGCGCTTTTCCTCAGAATTTCGTCACTCTCGGAAAGTTATTATTTACAACTATTCATTCAATACACGGCTGGCAAGTGGTAATTTCTCATATCATGCTTGGCTGTAGTTATGAATCATTAGGTAATTCAGTGAATATGTTGGGGGTGCGATACGTTGAGAAGTAGCTCTTGTTGGGTAAAAGCATAAATAGCGCCATTCGGTTTTTGCATGTTGTCTACCGGCGCCCCATTTTTGGTCTGAAGTATACTCCCTGCATCCTTTATCCGCGAGCGGCCGATTATAATCCCTGTGAACCGCCCTTGAGTATGGGCCTAAAAATCCTGCGCGAGACATATAGTGCGCCTTCAAGCAAAGGGAAACACCCATCAGAAATTGGAAAGATTCTGGTAAAAAATTACAGTAGCAGGACTAGTGACCGTGGGATCTGTGATCACGTTTACACAGGCCGGTTTTCCTGAGTCAACGGCCCTCTGGAGAGCTGGCGCTATGTCCTCGTCCTTTTCAACCAATTCCCCATGCCCTCCAAGGCCTTGGACCATCAAATCGTAGCGCCTTATCCCGAGTTCAGCGCAGGTGACCCGGTCATGGCCTAGGCTCATTTCCTGGGAGTGTTTTATCATACCCCAAGCGCAGTCATTGTTAACCACGCATATTATTGGAATATTATGTCTTACTGCTGTGTCGAATTCCATGGAGTTGAATCCGAATGAGCCGTCCCCATTGAGAACCACCACAGGTTTATCAGGATGAACCAATTTGGCTGCCATTGCGAACGGAATACCTGTTCCAAGGCATCCCATAAGGGAACCCGCGGGTGTTGTTACTCCGGCTCTGTGCGATGATGTAAATCCAGCCAGTCCAAAATAGCTTGTATCTCCCCCATCGGATACGTAAAAGGCGTCATTACCGAAAAACTCCTGAATTTTCGCAACCAGGCGGTTGGGATGTATGGGTTCCTTGGGAGTGGATCTTTGCTCAAGCTCGGTTACCCGAAAGGCGTTATAGGCCTTGCGTAGTTTCTGGGCCCATTCATTATGATCAGCTTTGTTCACCAGGGGCGTCAGGGACTTGAGGGCGCTGTCCACATCACCAATCAATCCCACATCCACTACCCTGTTTCTGTCTATTTCACAGGGGTCAATATCTATTCTGACCACTTTGGCGTCATTGAACATCTGACCTGATTGCAGGACCCAATTGAATCTTATCCCAATCGCTATAACTACGTCCGCCTGTGGTAAACCGGTCATGACCCCGACAAATCCGCCTTCATTTATGCAAAGGGGGTGATCATCCGGTAGAACTCCTCTCGCGTTATTCATCAGAGCAAATGGGACACCTGTTTTTTCGACAAATTCCCACAAAGAATCCTTTCAATCACTGAATCCCGCGCCGCTTCCAGCTATTAAGAGCGGTTTGTCAGCATTGTTGATCAGTTCCGCAGCCTTGGCCAGTTCTGTTTCAGCGGGCCTCATAATAGTCTTGTGCTCATTTATCTTTGGCATGTCCAATGATTGCTCATCAACAGGAACGAATAGAATATCCGGAGGCAATTCAAGGAATACAGGCGATGGCCGGCCCATGGTGGCCTGCTGGAAAGCGAGGGACAAATACTCCGGGATACGTTTGGTGTCATAACAGGTAGCCGCCCATTTTGTAACAGGCTTGACCATATCGATCTGATTCATTTCCTGTAGAGCCCCTTTGAGATCATCCCTCAAGGGATGTCTTCCGCAAATTACTACTAAAGGGGCGCCGTCAAGATAAGCGTTCGCTATGCCTGTTAAGGCGTTGGTAAATCCAGGGCCAGCGGTCACAAGGCAAACCCCCGGATGACCTGTAAATATGGACCACGCGTGGGCCATCATAGCAGCGGCTTGCTCGTGCCTCACATCTATGGTTCTGATTCCGTGTTGGGACAATCCGTCCAGTATATTCTCAATGTGCCCGCCAGATATTGTGAACACAGTATTAACTTCTTGGATTTCTTTTAAATATTTCGCGACAATGTGACCACCAAAAATCTGGGGCATTTGATCCTCCTTTTGGTCGATTGGGAAGTAAGCGTTCATCGGGGAGGGCCTTTTTGTAAAAAGGGCCTCCCCGGACCCCACCACAA
>CAZFJT010000194.1:0-6273 GCA_964519135.1 uncultured Syntrophales bacterium
GACACATATTGTATATATGCGGTAATGGAGCCTGACGCGCCTACCCACAAGAACGCCGGGGTTTTCATTGTGGAAAAGGATTTCCCTGGATTTTCGGTTGGAAAAAAGGAAAGCAAGCTTGGGATAAGGTCATCTGATACAAGGGAACTCATACTCGACGATTGTGAAGTTCCAGTGGAAAACTTATTGGGTCAGCCTGGGGACGGATTCCATATCATGATGAAGACCTTGGATTTCAGCAGGCCTTCTGTTGCGGCCCAAGCCCTTGGAATAGCAGCGGGCGCGTTTGAGTACGCCACCCAGTACGCAAAAGAGAGAGTAACATTCGGCAAACCTATCATCAAACACCAGGCCATAGGCTTCAAGCTCGCGGACATGGCCATGAAAATAACAGCGGCAAGGATGTTGCTCTGGAAGACATGCTCCCTGCTGGATAAAGTCTCCAAGGACCTTTCCAAGATACCACCAGAGACTATCAGGCATTCATCCATGTCAAAGGCGTACTGCTCCGACACTGCCATGGCCGTCACAGTTGAGGCTGTTCAGGTGCTGGGCGGATTCGGATATTCCACGGAATACCCTGTTGAGAGGATGATGAGAGACGCCAAGATAACCCAAATCTACGAAGGAACCAATGAAATACAGAGGATGGTAATCGCATCCACTTTGTAAGGATAAAAACGGCCCATTATAGTTTTATCATGGGCCGTTTCATTACAACCCACGCGAATTATTTTATCATTTGGGCCTTTTGAACCAATTCCGTTGGGAAATTAAGACCCATTGATTTCATCATCGGCTCGTTAATCAGTAGTTTTGGGTCGTCGTCCATCTTGACAGGAACATTGGACACTGGAATATCGTTTATTACCACTTCGATTACCGAGTCCGCCATCATGGCGCCCAGTTTCTCATCATCTGCGGCAAGCCCTGCGACAGCTCCTGATTTCACGGCCTTATCCGCGTACGCAAAGATGGGAGTTTTGGTGGTATTTGACACTGCCAGCAGACTGACCGTATTATCAATTATCAGCGCCTGATTGCCTATTATAAACAGGTCCACCTTTGGCGCCAGCTCTTCAGCCTTTTGAATTAATTCGTCCGCGCTGGAAACCACGGCCTCATAATACTGGATATTCGATAGGTTGCATTGGGTCTTAGTTCCCTGCTGGTCAATTGATGTTGACGGATGTCCCTGTTGCACAAGAAGAGCTAGACTCTTGACGTCCGGGAATAGAGCTTTTATGACCTGGAATCTGTTCTGATATGGAATGAAATAAGTCACCCCTGTAACATTCCCCTGGGGACTGGCAAGGCTGTCAACAGCCCCGAGATACAGAGGATTATTGCACCCGCCCACAAACGCGGGGACCTTGGGTTCTATAGTTCCAAGAAACTCGGCTCCTGTGGATCGTAGGAAGATTATGCCGTCCTTTGTTGACTCAAATGCCCGAAATAAATTCTGAGCTTCAGCCATGGTTTCAATATCAGGTTTTATCTCGACCTTGAGATCAGGCGCCTGCTCCTTTTGTCTTGCTAAAAAGCCCGCCATTACGCGTTTTGCCATGCCCGAGCTGCCAACCCACATGAGGCCGACGCTCTTCTCCTGAGCTTTGACTAACCCAAAGCTTCCAAATACGATCAAAATAATTGTAAGCGTAGATAATAAAACAAGTCTTTTGTTCATATGATTACTCCTGTGTTTATGGTTTGTTTAACTATGGCTTGGGCTTACTGAAAGGACCCGCCCCATTTCTTGTATATTTAGTGGAACGCTTTCCACATAATTCGCGCGACTGAGAAATATTGGATTGTATCGTAACCCAAAAGACCGCTTGGTAATATAATTTCAGCTAATCAGATCAGTATTCTGGTAATCACTATTCAGGCCGGAATTGTGAGTATCTTATGATCATGCGCTCTGTGAAGGCCCATTGTAGAATTCGCTATTTCTGTAGTAATCAAATGCAGTTTGAGCAAGTGTCTTCAACATCGCGGCCACCGGAACCGCCACCAGCATTCCAAGCAGCCCCATCAATTGAGCGCCCGCGATTATGGCTATAATATAGAGAACAGGATGCAAGCCAACAGCGTCTCCCACAATCTTAGGAGTAATAAAGTATCCTTCAAGGAATTGTATCACACTTATCCAAGCAACAACGTAAAAAGGATGCCAAATGTCCCCAAATTTCACTAAAGCAAGCAATGTGGCCAAAATCCCGGCAATAGTCGTACCCAAGTAAGGTATGAAAAACAGTAATCCGCCTATCACGCCAACCGGAATGGCCATATCTATCCCTATGATCAAGAAACCGATACTATATAAGCAGGCCAATATTAGGCATACAATCAACTGGCCTCGTATGAATCCAGCCAGAACTTGATCAAACACCTCGATCTTCTCTAAGACAGGTTCTCTTAAATGGGGAGGAATCAGGTCGATGGCCGATTCCTTAAGTGATTTTGCTGAAAGTAGTAGGTAAAATGAGATAATAGGCGCTAGAACCAAAAGTAAAAAGGTAGATATTACACTCATGGTTGAACGAAACGCGATAGTGAATATTTGACTAACCCTTTGGGCTACCGCTGGGATATTGTCCTGAACTTTATTTCTCAGTAATTCAGCGAATGACGGCCAATCATATTTCAGCTCAGAGTCAATCCTATTGTAAAACTCGTTTAAATAATCCAAGAGCTTTTTTACATAGTCCGGCGCTTGATTGGTGAAATATATTATCTGGCTTGCCGCTATAGGGGCAACCAACAAAAGAATCAGAATCAAAGCCAGGCAGACTATTACAAAGACAATTGCCGTTGCCGTCCACCTTTTCACTCCCTGATTCTCAATGTTATCAACTATCGGTTCGAGAATGTACGCAAGCAAAGCTGCGATCAGAACAGTAAGTGTTAATGTTTTAAATGTTGTAAACAGTAAATATATCGCGACAATCGCACCTATGAAGACCACCAGTTTCTGGGCGCCTCTTGTACCCCCAATCAGCCATAAAAGAGAATCTTGTCTGAAATCTTGGTTCCCTGATTCATGCAGCCTTTTATCGGACTTTGATGTGTCTTCCATAATGTTCTTTACTCTTGCGCTATTTAGAGAGTTAAAATGTATATTCCAATAGATCCGATCAACCAGGACATGTAAGCCTCTATTTGGAAAATAGCCCGAACAGAGCTCAATAAAATAAAACCGTTTACATAAATATGCTACTTCTCTGGAAGTTAATCGGTAACCAAATGGATCAGATGGAGTATCTCCTCAAGAAAAATCCCAGTGTTTATTTGTTTGGTCAAATATAGCTAATGAAACATAGGTTACCGTGCCATTAATTGACGGTTAAAAAGGTATTACTCATTCGCAACCTATAGGTCAACCCATATCTAGTTTTTAATCTTTTTGAACTGCTCCAGAGCGAAATCCAGATCCTCCCTTGTGTGGAGCGCGCTTATTTGGACCCTGATTCTGGCCTGATTCATGGGGACCACCGGGTACGAAAATCCCACCACATAAACACCCAGCTCGTACAAGACGCGCGCCATCTCATTTGCCAGAGAAGCCTCATGGAGCATAATCGGAGTAATCGGGTGATCTCCGGGTCTTATCTCATATCCCAGGGCGCCAATTCCAGCTTTGAAATATTTGGTGTTTTCATTGAGTCTTTCCCTCAAGTCACTTGATTGGGAGATCAATTCCAGGGCCTTTATAGAACCACTGACTATCATGGGCGCAAGGGTGTTGGAAAAAAGATATGGCCGTGACTTTTGGCGCAGGATATCCACCAGCTCTTTGCGACCGCTTGTAAAACCTCCACTCGCGCCTCCAAGGGCCTTGCCGAAAGTGCTGGTGATAATGTCTACCTTGTCCATCACATTGAAGTATTCGTGGGACCCTTTGCCTGAACCGCCTACAAATCCCGTCGCGTGGGAATCATCCACCATTACAAGGGCTGAATACTTATCCGCCAACCGGCATATCTCATCCAGTTTGGCCATGTCTCCATCCATTGAAAAAACACCGTCCGTGGCTATCATTCGCAGCCGCTTTCCCTGGGCGGTCTTTAATATGCCCTCTAGCTGTTCCATGTCACTATGCCCGTATCTCTTTCTCTCAGCCTTGCACAACCGTATTCCGTCTATTATGCTGGCATGATTCAGCTCATCACTGATAACCACGTCCTGGTCCGTCAGTAACGCCTCAAATAGGCCTCCATTTGCGTCAAAACATGAACTGTAAAGGATTGTGTCTTCTGTGCCCAGAAATTCAGTCACTTTGTTTTCGAGTTCTTTGTGGATCTCTTGTGTTCCGCATATGAATCTAACTGAGGAGAGCCCGTAACCCCACTTATCAAGAGCTTCCCTTGCAGCCTGCGCAACCATTGGGTCACTTGCTAAACCAAGGTAATTGTTGGAACAAAGATTTATTACCCGCCTGCCTTGTTCAACTTCTATTTCTGCAGCCTGGGGACTCTGTATTATGCGCTCATTCTTATAAAGTCCCTTTGCTTGAATACCTTCCAGTTGCTCCTCAATGTATGGCCTTGCCTCCTCAAACATCTACCTCTCCTTGGTTTTTAAACGCCTCGCCACAATCCAGGTTTCCTGAGACCATCATGACCGTTGGGCGCTGGATTAGTCCTCGAGTCCACATATTACAAGTGTTCTTAATCCGCCCAGTTGAGTATCACCTTTCCTGAATTGCCCGACCTCATCACATCAAAGGCCTCCTGGTATTCAGTATGGTGAAAGTGGTGGGTGATCACAGGAGAAATATCCAAGCCGGACTGTATCATTACTGTGATCTTGTACCATGTTTCGTACATTTCCCTACCATAGATCCCTTTTATTGTGAGCCCATTAAAAATGACCGAGTCCCAATCAATCGCGGTTTCTTCCGGTAGAATTCCCAAAAGGGCCATTTTACCGCCGTGGCACATATTCTTAATCATTGATCTCAATGCTTCCGGGTTTCCGGACATCTCAAGGCCCACATCGAACCCTTCCTTCATGCCTAGAGTCTTTTGGGCTGATTCAATGGATTCGGACCTTACGTCAATCGCCAATGTGGCGCCCATCCTCTTGGCTATTTTCAGTCTATATGGATTTATATCCGTAATGACAATGTGCCTCGCGCCTGCGTGCCGAGCTATGGCCGTTGCCATGCAACCAATTGGACCTGCGCCGGTAATCAGAACATCCTCTCCAAGGCAGTCAAAGGAAAGCGCAGTATGGGCGGCGTTGCCCAGAGGATCAAAGCATGAAAGGGTCTCCAATGGAATTGAAGAATCGCAGTACCAAACATTGGTCATGGGTATGGCTATAAACTCCGCAAATGCCCCTGGTCTGTTTACGCCGATTCCCCTTGTGTTTGCGCAAAGGTGTCTTCTTCCGGCCAGGCAATTTCGACATCTGCCGCATACAATGTGCCCTTCACCTGAAACAAGATCCCCAGGTTTGAAATCATGGACGTTTTCGCCCACTGACTCCACCTCTCCCACGAACTCGTGTCCTATGGTCATGGGAACAGGAATCGTCCTTTGGGCCCATTCATCCCAATTATATATGTGAATATCGGTCCCACATATGGAGGTCTTTAAAACCCTTATTAGAACATCGTTAATGGTAAGCCTTGGAATCAGGGTTTCTTCAAGCCATAAGCCCGGCTCAGGCTTTGCCTTAACAAGCGCGGTCATCATTCTCATGTGAGCTCCTGGAAAGATCGTTTGCGTTAATATCTGATGGACGGCGCCAAATTTACCGCTTCAATCCGAGCAAGATCGGTCCTACATTTCAACGGGCAATTTCCATCGGATCTTTATTCTATCAGTATTTATGTCCACATCGTACACAAGAACTTCCAAGCCCTCCATTACAGCCTTACGCAGAGCTTTTCCAAAAGCCGGATCTATATGATCCGCGGGTGTGAACAGATCCGCGTCCATTCTTTGAACAAGGAATAGGACTACAGCCCTCTGTCCCGATATTACCTGCTCAGTAAGCTCATATATATGTTTAAGCCCTCTTGAGGTCACAGCGTCTGGAAAACAAGCTATTCTATCCTCCACTAAGGTGCAGTTTTTTACTTCAACAAAACATTTTCTGTCTTGTCCGGACTCAAGCAATAAATCTATCCTGGAATTTGCTCCGTATTTCACCTCCCTGCGCACAGCCTGGTAACCGGTTAGTTCAGGAATAGCCGCGCATAGAATCGAAATCTCCACCAGCCTATTTGGAACATTGGTGTTTATTCCCACCATAGACCCGGGC
>CAZFJT010000195.1:0-3879 GCA_964519135.1 uncultured Syntrophales bacterium
ATTAACACCTTCCAAATGTCTGGATTTCCAGGCTGTGGGTGGATCGGACCGAAATCCATTTATCAATGTTTAAAGGCCCTTTGATTGGTAAACATCATTGTTACCTGGGGATTCGCTTCATTGCACGCGATTATTGATTCAAAATCCCTGTCTGAGCCGCCTGGGTGAACTATTGCGGTGATGCCTTGATTAATGCCCACATCGACCCCATCCCTAAAGGGAAAAAACGCGTCCGACACCATTACCGCGCGGATCAGTCCACCTTTGTCCGCGTCTGTTTCCTTAATCAATTCAATTTGTTTATCTTGTTCTTTTAATTCATTGTAAGGTATGTGGAATCTTTCAAAGCATAGTCTGTCCCTATATTTGGTATAAGCTTTTGATACCGCTATCTCAGCCACTCCGACCCTATCTTGTTCTCCGGTCCCTATTCCCACGGTCGCGCCTTGTTTCACATATATTACTGAATTGGAAGTCACCCCCTGCTCCACAGCCCAGCCGAAAACCATGTCTTCAAGCTCCTGTTGGGTAGGTTTCCTTTGGATCACATATTCGGTTCCCTTGTATTCGGCTCGGGCCGGAATAAGGTCATCCGGCGCTTTTATCGCGTTCACAGGGGATTGCTGAACTATGATCCCCCCATCCTGTAATGATTTGAAATCCACAAAACGCATATCCTGGTAAGCCGACAGATTACTTATACCAGGCAGGGCAAGTATTCTGAGGTTCTTTCTCTTTTCCAGCCTTTCAACTGATCCTTCCTCAAAATCAGGCGCGGCTACAACCTCTAAATAATTTTGGGAAATCAGATCAGCAGTCTCAATGTCCAAAGGCCTGGTAAATTCGGCTGCGCCTCCAAAAGCTGCTATCCTATCGGCCATATTGGCCTTGTGGTACGCGTTGGCCAGGGAATCATCCATAGCCACCCCTGACGGGTTGTTGTGTTTCATTATTGAACAAGCGGGTTTGTCCAGGATATACTTCAGGATATTCAACGCGTTATCCACATCAGTGAGGTTGGTTTTTCCAGGATGCTTTCCGGCCTGTATCATTTGATCTTCTGTTATTGAGCTTACCAGGCCATTACCGGGCGATATGAATTTGCATTCCCCCAGTATGAGATTGCCATTTACTAGTTCATACAAAGCAGCCTGCTGTCCAGGGTTCTCTCCGTACCTCAAGCCTTTCTCTACCAGGTCGCCGGCCGAATCCGGTATCTTCCATGATCTCTTCTTATAAACTAGTGTCTGGCCATTGAAGGAAATTGTCATGGTATCAGGAAATTGATCATCCATGACCGTTCTATATTTATTTTTGATATCTTCCATGCGCGCCTCTCTATAAAAAGAAAATGCCTATGACAAACCTATAAAATATCACCATTATTCAAATGGAATAGAACAACTTTTGGGGAACATTATAACCTGATATACTCAACCTTCAATAAATAATGGAGCAATTAATTGAAAGAGAACAAATCTATATTGACATGGATTGGCGTATTCGTGGCCGGTTTTCTTGTGGGAGTGCTATTTTCCGCATGGAAATTGGATAATACAATTCAAACAGCCCAGAAGCCCCACGGACATCCAAGTGTCCAAAAAGACCGTGAGACTTCTTTAAAAGAGCAATTGGCCGCTGTGGAGGCAATGGCCAAAAAACGCCCAAATGACCCTGGGGCCTGGACCCAACTGGGAAACGCCTACTTTGGAGTGGAAAGGTACCAGGATGCGGTAAATGCTTACAAAAAGGCTCTTGAAATATCTCCCAATGATGTCTCAGTGATTACCGACACAGGAGTTAGCCTGCGCAGGTTGGGGAAAGGCGCGCAAGCGGCCGAATACTTTAGAAAGGCCCTTGAAATAGAGCCTGATCATGAGTTGGCAATGTTCAATCTTGGAATCGTATTAAGGGACGATTTAAAGGACACTGACGCTGCTATAGAGGTATGGAAAAAATTTCTGGAAAAAAGACCTGACAGTAGACTGGTAATAATGGTCAAAAGATGGCTGGAACAGGCCCAGGCGGATCAAGCTTCAAATAGGGCCAAAAGGGATATCAACCAATAAAAAAGGCCTCAATATATAAACCGTGCAATAAGAGGATAATTGATAGATCTCCGGTTATTATTTCCGAATCAATCTTTTTTCTTTTATTTGTTTAAACATTTTGCCCTTGATAGTCGTCCATATAACAAGGCCAGCTAATTATGACAGACTCACAATTGGTAAAAGCTGCGGCCAAGGGCGACGAAAAAGCCTTTTCCCAGCTTGTGGAACGCCATTACAAGGCCCTGACAATGACTCTGTTAGCCTATGTAAAGGACCCTGAGGACGCGAGGGATATTTGCCAGCAGGCAATATTGAAAGCTTATGAAAGACTGTCGAGTTTGCTTGATTCCGCGTCATTCAAATCATGGCTGTACAGGATAGCCATCAACGCGGCTAATGATCATTTAAAGAAGAAAAGGAAGGTGTTGTGGGCTGATAACCTAAGTGAGATCCCTGAATCCCGTGAACCTTCATCCTTTGAAAAGTTGAAAACAGCCCAACAAACTTCCAGAGTGAGGGAAGCAATAGATAAATTGCCGGAAAAGCAAAGAATCATAGTGGCCTTGAGAATATACGAAGATATGGATTACCGGCAAATATCTCAAGTGTTGACATGCGAACCATCCACTGCAAGGGCCAATTTCTTCCACGCAATAAAGAGTCTGAAAAGAATCCTGGAGGACGAAATATGAAAGAGATCACATGTGAAAAATCCCAGGATCTTATTCTGAAGGATCTGGATGAAGATTTGGATTTTAGTGAAGAACAAAGCCTTACAAACCACATAGCGCAATGTGACAAGTGCGCGCATGCAAAAATTGTTTATGGGCGAATATACAGCTCTCTGGCGGGCGCAGCCCCTGAAGACCCTGGGGCGCCTTTCTGGGAGGAGCATTTAAAGGACATGAAATCAAAGATCAAGGAAAAAGGGGGAAAGCGCAAACGTGGCTGGGGTTGGGCGCCCGCATATGTGGCAGCGTCTGTTATTATCGTAATAAGCGTCTCCCTTTACGGTTTATGGAATATTCATCTGAATCCTCTCATGGATATTACCAGCGCGCGTTCAATCGTCCTGGAGCTTGATCATGTTTACGGGCCAGTGACGCCTGAAAATGGTGTGTACGATATCTATGGGTTTAAAAGTCAGGATTTGGATATCAAATTTGCTTTGGATGATCCATCGCTGGGCCCATGCTGGTTCGAGGTGGAAGAATCGGCCTACAATTCTCTCATGTAACCAAAATCAAAGGAGATAACTGTGTACGGACGCGTACTGGTGATAAGTCTGGGACTGACCTTAATATGGGCGGCCTATTGTACGAATATTCAAGCCCAGCCCGGAAAGTTCAGGGAAAAACGGGAGTCGAGAATAGAAATCTTGACCATGTGGCGTTTAATGGAGGAATTGGACCTGGATAAAAACACCGCTGACTCAATCTTTGAAATCAGGCGTGAGTTCTTGAAAAAACGGAAGCAGTTGACCAAAGATATAAATCATCAGATAGAGAAACTGAAACAGGCGCTGGATAAGGACAATGACCCTGACAATGACAAAGCCATTAAAATGATCTTGGGTGATATCAAGAAAAAAAGATCGGAATTGATGAAGCTTTGGGGGCGCCAATACAATGAAATGTCCAAGCTTTTGACAGTAAGACAACAGGCTAAGCTGGTCATATTCATGAAGTCTTTTAGGAAGGAACTCAGAAGATTACGAGAATTTGCAAGACAGAGCAAAAGGCAGGGACCCGGACGGCGGCCCCACGATCACAACAGGGAACGCCCCCCCAATGAGGTTGAGCGAGATTATCGCGGCGTGGCGTCTGAG
>CAZFJT010000195.1:3889-6268 GCA_964519135.1 uncultured Syntrophales bacterium
CTCAGAAGATTACGAGAATTTGCAAGACAAAGCAAAAGGCAGGGACCCAGGCCGTTTAACGATCAAAAAGGGGATCGCCCAGCCAATGAGGTTGAGCGAGATTATCGCGGCGTGGCGTCTGAGGATCAATTATAACGGGCCACAAAAAAGATGCCATAACCAATGGGAAAGATTTGACAGGGCCCGTGATTCCCACAAGAAACCGACTTATCGCTTACATGTTTAAGGTAGGGTCACGGGGCGGCTCGTAAGGATTTTTATCCGGCATGTACGGAGATTTTTCCCCATCCTTTGGGACGAATTTTCCGTCCATAAGGGATGCGCATCCGTTTAATAATAGGGCCAAGGCCATAAAGATGACAAAATATAACTTCATTAAATCCTAATTTTTAAGGTGTGAGTTAAGAGCCGCGAAAGATTCACGGCTCCTGGCTTATTCTGCGGATCTCGCTTTACCGGGTTGTGTTTATCAATTCTTGTGGATGTTCCCATATACTAGAAGTTAAATTATTTTACCGATTCCTTCAAAGCTTTTGCAGCAGTGAATTTCGGAGCTTTTGTGGCCGGGATCTTCAATGGTTCACGGGTTCTGGGGTTTACTCCCTGCCTGGCCTTTCTCTTGACCACGCTGAAACTTCCCAGATCAGCTATTCTTATCTTATCACCCTTTTTCAAAACATCATGAATAGCGCCCACCACTGAGTCCAGGGCAATACCGGCCGCCTTTTTGGAAATACCGGCCTCTTCCGCTATGTGAGCGACAAGCTCTGCCTTTGTCATATGATCCTCCTTTCATATGCGCCAATTTCGGCGTCAAATCTCAATGCAAACCCAATGTTGGCTTATACTCTCTACATTATGGACTGTCAAGAGATAGATGGGGCAAGGTTCTAATATGTTGGGTCCATGAGCGAGGTCTTTACGTCCAAGGAGAATATAATCATACGGTTAAACGCTGATATTAATCGGCCTATGGCTAATATTTCCCAAAACAAGAGAATCATTGACTGGGAGACTCATGTATTTTAGTTTGAAATAAGGATCATTGAAATGGAATCAACGCCCTTTATACATGAGAATAGATTGTTCCAACTTTTTTTTGAAGACGATCTGGAATTTCGGGTCGTCAGGGAAATAATAGACAATCTCCTAAAACTGGACGCTTTTAATCCCCAGGTCCAGGAGATCAGCGAGAGCTATTCAATGTCGTCCCAGGGCCAGATGTTTGAGGTATGGGTTTCTGAAATGCACATATTTATAAAAAAAATCACTCCATATTGAATATAAGAAACCCCAGATAAAAAATAATCTCAAATTACAGTTAATAACAAAGGGTTCAAAATATGCGCTCTTTTGTGGAAATTATTAACTCTCTGAAGAGAGTCGCGCAATTCTTGCTTTAACCAAAGGCGCATCAGGCGCTTTGGGGAACATTTTTAAGTACTGTTTATAAGATTGAACAGCCTCTTTGTTTTTACCCATAGATTCGTATATTTGGGCTATGGAGGCGAACGCTTCTCTTCTGTACGGTGACTCATTGTTTTTGGAAAACTCATCCAGAATCAGAACCGCAGCCGGATATTTTTTCATGGCTATAAGGGTCATTGCCTTGTGGTACATGGCAAGTTCCCCAAGCCCTTGTTCCACCAAGCCTGTGAATCGCATCCTGTCATATTTCTCAAGGGCTTCCTGATATTTTCCTAATTTGTAAAGCACATGGCCTGAGTATAAAAGGGCCTTTTCTCCCGCTGGTCTTGAGCCATATGATTCATAAACTTCATTGAATCGGTTTAATATCTCATTCCAGGTTTCCTGGGAGACAGGGTCATTGGATTCCACGGCTTTTTGGTAATCCCTGTAAACCGCGTTAAATTCCTTGTGGCTGGCAAGGCGCTGCCTTTCCAAGTAGGTGTAAACACCAATACCAGCGATTATCGTTAATAGGAAAATCAATAGCCCGATATATATAACTGTTGGATGTTCCTGATAATATGCAATCACCCTGGAGCTAAAAGAAAGGAATTCATCCGGTTCTTTCAATAATTCCTTCCTGCTTACCTTTTTTTCCGCCACAGTTTCACCTCTTTGCCGAGCGCATTAAATATCTAAGAAAACGTAACCAAAATGGATAACCGATAAGGCGCGACAAGTCAACGCAATCCTGATGATTGGTGTAACCATTCACTTAATTGCGGGATTACTTACCAAACGCTTATAGGACTTAAAGGATAAAGGCCATCATTATCAGGCGCCGACTCGCCTGTTGACGGGAGATCCGATTCGCTGTGTTTAAATTCGCAGGCTCAGGAAACTTCGCTCATCGGACTCCCGCCGCCATACATGGCTCACACTGCTTGACCCACAAGAGTGAAAGGATAC
>CAZFJT010000196.1:0-6266 GCA_964519135.1 uncultured Syntrophales bacterium
GTCCACCTGCATTTTAGGGCTGATTTCACCAACCTCGTCCAGGAACAATGTGCCGCCTTCAGCTACCTCAATAAGACCTTTTTTAGGTCTTGTGGCGCCTGTGAATGAACCCTTTTCATGTCCGAACAGTTCGCTTTCCATCAAGGATTCAGGTATTGCCCCGCAATTTATTGGCACAAACGGTCCGCCGAGCCTGTCGCTATTCGCGTGTATTGCTCTTGCCAGTAGTTCCTTGCCTGTGCCGGTCTCCCCTAAGATCAGCACTGAAGCGTCACTTCCCGCAATCTCCACAATCGTCTCAAAAAGCTCGACCATAGGCTTGGATTGTCCGACTATTTCATCAGGACCTTGCCAACATCTATTTATTTCTGTTTTAAGGTACTGTTTTTCCTCTAATAGCCTTTTGTGCTCCATTAGTTTGGCTACTAACAGGCCCAAAGCCTCAGGATCAAATGGTTTGACCAGGAAGTCATCCGCTCCCAGTTTCATTGCGTTCACAGCGTGTTCAACAGTGCCGTATGCTGTAATTATAACCACAACCGTTGTGGGATAATTCTTCTTGGCGTTTTCGAGCAAGCCAAAACCACCCATGCCCGGCATCTTTATGTCTACGAACAAAATATCATAAAGGTTTTCTCTCATCAGATCCAAGGCCTGCTCACCGGATTCAGCCCTGTCCACATCCATGCCTTCCTGTTCAAGCCACGCTGATAGGGATTCACGTACTATCAGCTCGTCGTCCACCACCATGATCCTGTTTTTTCCGCCCATAATACCGGTCTCCCTGATAGGTGATTTTGGTTGGGGAAATTACGCTTCTAATTATTCATGCTATCTTCATTGCCGTCAGGATCTTCTCCTGTGGATACTGGTAAAATTACTTGAAAAGACGCTCCCTTGTTTGGGCTGCTTTCAACTTTGATCACCCCTCCGTGCCTGGAGACTATTCCGTAAACAACACTAAGCCCAAGGCCCACTCCTTTGCCATCTTCTTTTGTTGTATAGAAAGGCTCGAAAATGTGTGACTGGATATCTTCCGAGATCCCCACACCATTATCATTAACGGTTATGAGCATGCTCCCGGCGCCTTGGGTAAGTTCAGCGTGCAGGTTGATAACCCCTCCTGACGGCATAGCCTCTACAGCGTTTAAAATCAGGTTTAAAATAGCCTGTTTTATCTGGTCCCTATCCCCTGGAATACATGGGAGGTCCTCTGACACATTTTGGTCCAGTACAATATTCTGAAGCTGGAGCTTATTACCTGTAAGGAGCCTGATTTCTTCAAACAGAGCCGGAAGATAGATTTGGGTCTTTTGTATTTCCCCTTTTCTGGAAAATGAGAGCATGTTTTGTAGGATTTTACCGCATCTTGCCGATTCTGTGGCTATAAGGTCAAGGTACTGTTTAAACTGCTCAAAATCCTCAGGAGAAAGGGATTCCTTGTCCAATCCTCTTCTCATGAGCTTTGCAAATGTCATTATTCCCTGGATGGGATTATTGATCTCATGCACAGCGGCTGAGGCCAACTTTCCCAAGGCCGCCATCTTGTCCTGTCTGAGAGCTTGGGTGAAATTTTCCTTAATATGTTTGGCCTGTTCGTCAAAAACAGGAGCCATGGCGTTGGTCACATCTTTCCACACCATCATCACATTTTTCTTGCCATGTTCATCTGTTGTCAGGGGATAGCCACTGACCGTAAAATAGCTGGAAGATTCACCTGGATTCGAAATCCGCCTCACTGTGTGAACCGGCCTTCCGGTGTTGATAACATCCATTACCATACAGGGCTGTCCCTTTTTAAAACACGGCGTCAGGTATTTTTTGATTACCCTGAAGCAATCATTCTGTAAACAGTCTTCCCTTTGCATCTTTGTTCTGCGCAGTATGGCCTCACTGATGTCTATTACTTTCAAGTCCTCATCTACCACTAAAATGCTCGTTTCAGGGCCGGACATAAGGACTTCCTTCATGATCTCAACACTTTCGAGCCTTTTCTGGGCCACGTCAAGTCTGCGGGAGAATTTTTTTAGGGTATAGACGATTTTCAGGGCAAAGGTATCGAGAATCTTGGAGCTTTCAGGCGCGATAAGGGCCAGGCTTTTTCTGAGATCAGGATTATCTGAAGTGATTATGAGAAGGTCCGGCGGCTGAAGCTCAATTAACTTGGATAATGATTTGGAGGCAGGTGAATCCAGGCCCATTTTGTGTAGACCGGCTATCTCTTCAAGGCCTTCATCAATGAACCCCATTATGGTGAATCCATAGCCCATAACCAGAAGGGTGTCCAGAAGCTCGGTTGTCTGTTCCATTGACTCAGGTTCGCCTATTAAAAGCACTTTGAGTAAATCATTGGATTCGCGCTTGCCGGGACTTTTGGAATTTTCCTTGATCATCGCCTTATCATGGGTTTCTCTTGTTACGGACATGAATATATTGTAGCAAATTAAAGGTTTGTGGCAACATGAATAGTTCAATTTATGCTATACTTCGATATTTACCGTAATAATGAAATTCATTAAAATCATTCCAAGGAGAAACAGGTAAAAAACCAATAAAGCTGTTATGGAAAAGAGCCGACTTGAAAACAACATGGAGAAGGGAAGGATAATATGGTTCACTGGGCTTTCAGGATCAGGGAAAACCACATTGTCCAAAATGCTTGAGCAAACCCTTAAGGATCGAGGACTTAGGGTATTCTCACTGGACGGGGATAGAGTTAGGAGGGGACTGAACAAAGACCTGGGATTTTCTGAAGAGGACAGGGCCGAAAGTCTAAAAAGATCCAGGGAAATGGCGGCAATGCTCGCAGACAGCGGTTTCATCGTAATCGCCGCGTTCATAACGCCATTGGAAACTCTCAGAAGAGAAATCCGTTACAGATTTGATCCTGAAGATTATGTGGAAGTATACCTGGATTGCACTGTGGAAAACTGTGAACAAAGGGATCCAAAGGGTCTCTATAAAAAGGCCAGGCAGGGCAAGATAAAGGAGTTCACAGGTATTTCATCTCCATTTGATGTGCCCTCCCAGCCAGACATAAGGGTCCCCACCTTTGGCTGCTCACCAATGGAGTCATTTACAATATTAATTGATCAACTGGAAATTAGATTTCCTGAAATTTGCACAAAACAGGGCCATTGTGAAGTTGTGGCGCCTGAGCTTTCAAAAACCGATAAGTTGTTGGTGATAGGACTTGATTGCGCTGCTGCAAAACTATTTTTCGGGTCCCATAAAAGATATCTGCCGTACGTGAATAATCTTGCCGAACATGGGGTTTATGGAGAGCTCAGATCCACTGACCCGCCCATAACCATACCGGCCTGGACCACAATAACAACCGGTCTTTCACCCGGCCAATTGGGGCTCTATGGATTCAGGAACAGGGTGGGCTATGGTTATTCTGACATGAAGATCAGCTCCGCTGATGATGTGGGTTCTCCAAGGGTATGGGATTATTTGGAGAAAGATTTCAAGAGATCGGTCATTGTAGGCCTGCCACAAACATATCCGCCCAAACCCCATTCAGGTGTAACCATACCTGGTTTTCCGGTTGGCAAAACAGGTTTGGACTCTACCCATCCACCGGAGCTTGTTCAGGAAATACCAGAGCTTGCAGGACGCGAATATATGGTGGATTGCCCTGAATTCCGCACCGCCGACAAAGACCGCGTGCTCAAGGATCTTTACTCAATGGTCAGTGCGAGATTCAATTTGGCGGGTAAATTGATCACAAGGGAGAGATGGAACCTGTTCATGCTCGTGGAGATAGCCCTTGACAGGCTACATCATGGATTTTGGAAATACTGCGCGAAGGATCATCCCAAATTTCGGCCAGGCAATGAATATGAGAATGTGATCAATGAATTCTATAGTTATATTGATAATAAAATAGCCGGATTGTTAAGCCTGGCGTCTGATGAGACAACTCTGATGATAGTGTCCGATCATGGTGTGAAAAATATGACCGGAGGGGTGCGAATCAACCAATGGTTAATGGAAAATGGTTATTTGAGCCTTAAAAAGGCGCCATTGCAAGAGTCGACTTTAACCCCTGATATGATCGACTGGTCCAAGACCATAGCCTGGGGAGAGGGAGGTTATTATTCCAGGATTTTCCTGAATGTAAAAGACAGAGAGCCCCAGGGGATCATAGAGCCCCGTGATTACGAATCAACCAGAAAAGGGCTTGCCGATAAATTGAAGCTAATGAGCTTGAATGGACGGCAATTCAATAATAGCGCCATGTATCCTGAAGAAATTTACTCTGAGAGTAAGGGTTTTGCCCCTGATTTATTGGTGTACTTTGACGATCTTGAGCTCAGATCCATAGGCACGGTTGGGCCTGGACCAATATTCACCGAGGAAAACGATACTGGTCCGGATTATGCGAATCATGATCATGACGGAATCTTCATACTCACAAAGTTGGCGGACCTAAGAGCAGGTAAAAAGATAGGAAGACGGATCAGCGCGGACTGTGTGGATGTAACTCCAACAATACTCGATATGTTCGGCCTGAGTAAGCCAATGGAAATGAAAGGCCGCTCCCAGGCCATACACCTAAACGAGTATGTCCATGATCCCTCAGGGGTGATTTTGTCTCAGGTGGAACCCTTGCAAGGCCCCACAAATGACGGACAAGGGTTTTCTCCTGAAGAAGAGGAATTGGTAAAAAAGCAACTAGAGGATCTCGGTTATATATGATCAAAACCCTGCATACTGAAATTATAATAAATGCTGGTGTGGAAGAAATCTGGGAAGTTCTGACCAATTTCCGTGATTTTCACAAATGGAATCCATTCATGAGAAGAGCCCGCGGAGTATTCGGGATTGGGGAAAAGTTGGAGGTGACCATATACCCACCAATGAGTCCCAGACTCACCTTTCACCCTGTGATCACAAAAATAGAGCCTTTTCAGGAGTTCAGATGGATTGGCCACGCGTTACATCCGAAAATCATAGAGGGTGAACATATTTTCAAGTTGGAAGAGTGTGGACCTGATTCAGTGAAATTCATCCATCAGGAGTTCCTGACAGGATGGTTGACGCCTTTATTTTTGGGGCCTCCAAAAAAAAGCGCTACCATGGGTTTTACCAGAATGAATCAGGCGCTTAAGGAGACAGTTGAACAAAAATAAATGAATAAAGCTAGTCTTTGAGATCTTCGAATTTATAATTGGGGCCCATCACGTCAAAGCACAAGACCTGAACCGAATAGCCTGGTCAACGTTACTCGTTCAGATTTAAAGAGATTATCTTGCTCGACACGTAAGGGTGTTTATTTTAATAATATGGCGTCCTTCAGATTATCGCCTAATAAATGAAATTATCACCGGAGAATTAACATGCGTAAATACTTTGTACTGAGCATTTTGATAATTTGCTTTGCAATATTTTCAAGCGGCCCGGCTTTTGCAGGGCAGGCCGAAGAAGTTCAGTCAATGGTTGAAAAAGCGGCTTCCATGATCAAAGAAAAAGGCCGCGACTACACCCTTAAGCTCTTAAATGCAAGGGGTCCGTTTACCAAGGGCACTCTGTACGTGTACGCCCTTAGCATGGACAACGTTGTGCTGGCTCACCCATTCAATAAAGATCTTGTGGGCAAGGATATGACAAATCTCAAGGATACAAAGGGCAAGCTCTTCATACAGGAAATGGTGGCCAAGGCAAAGGATCCGGGCTACGGCTGGGTCGAATACTACTGGAAACGTCATGGGGAAAAAGATGGAACACTGAAAAGGGCGTACACTCTGGGAATGCCAAATGAGAATCTCTATCTCGCGGCAGGGTACTATATGGAATAACCTGTTTGGCGCTAAAAAAATATTGTCAATGACAAGACCGCGCGATCACTGCTACCACCGCGTACATTTAATTATAAGATTAAAGCCTAGATCCGCTCTCGTTATGTATTATGGGCTCCTTGAGCGGATTTTTTAAAGATGATGAATTTCCACGTCACCCCATTTGTCGCTGAAATATTCTGCTATCAGTCTGCGATGACAATGCTGAGGCGTGGATTCACTACACAGCAGACATCCACCGGCTATCAACTCTCTGTCCACAGTTTCTTCTACCTGTCTCTTCACCATAAGCGCTAAGAATTGACGCTCGTATGCTTGCCAATCGCCTCCATTCTTCTTATAGGCCTGCAGGATTTCTTTCGTGGGCGCTAGGTTCGGTAAATGAATATAATCTATGTGACAGATTTGCTTAAGGAAAAAACGCAAGTCATCCTTCTTGGTGAAGCCGGCAAGCTGTGAGAC
>CAZFJT010000197.1:0-6256 GCA_964519135.1 uncultured Syntrophales bacterium
GCTCGGAACACTCAGGTAACACCAGGTCAAGCGCTAACTGGGTTACAACGAAAAACTGGGATGATAGGCGAGATCCGGATATTTCCACAGAAATTGCCGCGAACATTTTAAAAAGTTTAAAAGAAAATAAAGTTATAAAAACATGGTCGATGGCAATTTGCGCTTATGTGGATGGAGTCAAATCGGTAGAGACGGCGCTGAAGAAAAACCGTGGATTCAGGTACTGGGACATTGTTGCGCCCACGTTTTCAGAACTAATCATACCAAGACTCATAGCGCTGAAAATCATACATCATAACAGGTCCTTTTACGCTCTGGACACACCTGGTGAGGACGAGATTAAGGTTGATACCATAGATGGCGCGACTCTCAAAAAAGAACTCCCACTGTACGCGATTGCAAAGTGGGTAGGGACCAATCCAAGGTTCATATGGCTCATCAATCCCGGGGTAAGTCCCTCCACAGGAAAGTTCCCCACGGGGAATCGTAAAAGGGGTTCAACATTCCCGTTACGGGTTCCCAAGGGGTACGGAGACATAGTATTGGCCAAACTCAAGTCATTGGGATATCTATAAAGGCCTTTTAGTCCAAATCCAACCGCAGCACAAAAAAAGGAACTCTAAGAAGCGCAAATCATTCTTCATTCACCGCCTGAGGGTCATCTCCGTCAAGGGTTGTAAGGACCTTTCCCCCTTCTTCATTTTCCACTACCTTGAGTCCGAATACTCCTAATGAATCTCTAAGCGGTCTGCCCAAGAAAAAGTCCAGGGTTGATTTCTCCAGTCCAAAACTCTCTAGGATGAACTCCCTCACATGCTCATCATAGCTTAGTAACTCCAAGACATCGTTAACTGTTTGGCCTTTGGTGGCCTGCAACCTCGCCAAAGCCCTATTCAGCTCATCGTGAGAACACTTTTCTTCATGTCTTTGTATGATTTTCCACAAGGCTTCAACCGGCTGAAGCAATTTTTCTCTTGAAAGCTTCTCCATCTCCGAGGATTTAAGCCCAGACTCCGGATTCCAGCATTCCTGGCGTCGGCACTGGCTGGGCCTGGAATCATATATCGAGCATATGTTCCCATCCTTCTCAAAGAATATACAGGTTGATGATTCTGGTCGCTCTCTTATCTTGATCAGTTCCTCTTCAGAGGCTGTGGGGTCATCGGTATCAGTATCAATAGACCTGACCAGCTCGCCTTTTCTTATTGTATAAACATGCTCGGGCTTAATAATGTCCTTTACCAAAAGCTCCCTATCCTGATCCAAAAGTGTGGGGCTTCCTTTCAGGCAGCATTGACCGCATCTTACGCAGTAGGGCCTTGTTGCATAAGCCGCTTGTAACAACCTCTTGCGCACCTGGGTCCATATCTCCTTTTCGCTGCGTGTTTCAACTCCCTCCTCCTTTGGGGCCAACTCCTGAAGATCTGAAATAGCCGATTCCACAAGCTCGTCCGGATCAGCGGTTGAATTCACGTCCCATAGAGCCTTTCGAGCTTCTTCCTTGAGCGCAATTATAAAGAATTTTCTGTTCTTAATATCCAGCCTGTTCTCCATTATTTATATCCCCATTTACAAAGCCCATTATATAAAGGGCTATCATCTAAGCGTTGAATCATAATATCTTAATATTTAGGCTGTTTGCAATGGCCTAATCCGCGGCGCCTTAAGATCCCATAATAAGAGGGCGTACATCGAGCATTTTGGAGATTATTTCCACAGACCCACTTAAAGTCGATATAACAGACGGATATGTTGATCCGGTCCTTATCTGAACACAATATTATTGATTTAATTGCCATTTCATGCAAAAATTACCAAAAAGTCCAGTTTATGGCGCCAGTTAAGACCCGGACATGAGGTGAATAATGAGGGTTAACTTTTACGAGCTCTCCAAAATGGATCAAAAGGACATAGCCAGTATTTGCAATAGAAGTTCGGTTGATATTTCCAGCCTTATTAGCCAAGTGGCGCCTATTATCGAAAAGATTCGACTCAAAGGGGACGCTGCTGTAAGAGAATTTACCAAGCAGTTTGACAATGTGGACCTTAAAGCTTCCCAGTTCAGGGTCAGCGAACAAGAAATGGAAAAGACGCTGAAAACCCTGCCTGATGAACTCCTGGAGGCCATGCAGACCTCGATCAGTAATATACATGATTTTCACCAGAAGCAGATTCAGCCAAGAATCTGGGAAATGCAGGTAAATCCTGGAATATCAGTTGGAGAGAAAGTTTCAGCCCTGGAAACAGTGGGCATTTATGTTCCCAGGGGAAAGGGCTCTTTTCCCTCAATGATGATGATGGCCGGCGCGCCTGCTAAAGTGGCTGGAGTTAAGCGTATAATAGTGGCCACTCCCCCTGATGAGCATGGAAAGGCCGACTCCGCGACCCTGGCCGCGGCAAAAATGATAGGCATAGAGGAGATATACCGCATAGGTGGTGTCCAGGCCATCGCTGCAATGGCCTATGGAACGGAGACTATTCCAAAGGTGGACAAGATAGTTGGGCCAGGGTCTGGTTATGTGCTTGCAGCCAAACAATTGCTCTCTTCAGTGGTGGATACAGGCCCGCCAGCCGGGCCAAGTGAGGCCATAGTTCTCGCGGACAACTCAGTGGACGCTCTTACCGCTGTAACAGACCTTCTAATAGAAGCTGAGCACGGGCCTGACTCAGCCGCGTACCTTGTCACTTGCCAGAAAAAATTGGCCAAGGATTGTCTTAAACTTATTCCAAAACTTGTGGATCAATTGCCTGAAGAACGGGCCTTTTTTTGCAAAAAGGTATTTGAAACCAATGGCGGAGTAATACTTGCGCCAAGTATGGACGTTGCCGTGGACTTTATCAACAGGTTTGCCCCTGAACATCTTCAGGTTCTCACAAAAGATCCAAAAGCGATTCTTGAGGTTATAGATTACGCGGGAGAAGCCCTATTGGGTAGCCACACGCCCGGGACCCTGGCCAATTATTCACTTGGTCCCAACGCGATACTGCCCACCTCAGGATTTGCCAGGACCCAATCGGCCCTCTCAGTACATGATTTCACCAGAAGGATGTCTTTCTGCTCAGTATCAGAAGACGGTTTTAACAATATTGCCCCAAAAACATTGGTCCTGGCGGAGTACGAAGGTTTCGCGGCCCACGCGGCCGCTTTGAAGCTAAGGCTTTCCAAGAAGGAGTCCTCCAATTGAAAGATTCACATAGTAAGGGCCTTACCCACTTTAATGAGCATGGAGACGCGACCATGGTGGATGTGGGAGCGAAATCCATCACCCAGAGAGAGGCCTCAGCTTTTGGTGTCATCAAGATGAAGCCTGAAACCCTGGATACCATAATCAAGGGTGAGGCAAAAAAGGGGGATGTGCTGGGTGTGGCAAGGTTGGCAGGCATAATGGCTGCAAAAAAGACACCTGATCTAATCCCACTGGCTCACCCATTGCCACTGGATTCAGTCTCCATAAGTTTTTATCATATTATGGACAAATCAATCATTGAGGTGGTGGCCACAGCCAGGGTCACGGCAAGGACAGGGGTTGAGATGGAGGCCCTTACCGCAGTGGCAGTGGCAAGCCTTACAATATATGACATGTGCAAGTCCATTGACAGGTCTATGGTTATTTCCGATATATGTCTTCTGGAAAAATCCGGTGGCGCCTCCGGCCACTATAGAAGAGCCTGATATGACCTCAATGGGTAGCAATATAGCTGAAATGGATGTGTCCGAACTTCCCACGGAACACCTGAGCTCCCTTGCGGTTATATACATGGAGCAAACGTTCTCCCACTACGGCATATGGTTATCACAGGCCGCCCTTGAATTGGGTTCCCCAAGTGCGGCAATAATTGAACACACTGTTTCCAAAAGATATTTCCCCAGAATAATTGATCGTTTATATCCATTTATTCTTCCCCCGGCCCCTGAAAAGGCCAAGGAATTCCTCAGTAATCTTGAGCGGGAAGATCTTTTACTCATTATAGAGGCTCTGGCAAAGACCTGGCTCACAGGAGACGGCCTATGGTTTCAAACCATTGAAAACGAGTTCGGTATGGAGACCGCCAAAAAGATTAATGATTCATCGTGGTCTGTATTTGCTCCCATTGAGGCGACCAGGTTGAAGTCGTTTCTGAACCTGGCCCATGAGCCGGGTCTTATAGGTTTGGACGCGGCTTTGAAGCTGAGGATTTACTCTTGTTTCAACAGTCATTTGAGTGAATTGGATGATGACGGCGCCCTGATATTTCGAATGCTTGCTTGCCGGGTCCAGAGTGTGCGCAGGCAAAAGGGATTGGAAGACTATCCTTGCCAATCCGCTGGAGAGGCTGAATATTCCGGATTTGCCTCAGTAATAGATCCGAGAATCAAGACCACCTGCTTGATGTGCCCACCTCAGATCGTGCCTGATCAAGGATTTTGCGTGTGGCGTTTTTCAATATAACCGTGCTTATTGGACCGCGTTAACGGTTTGAAAACTGCGCGGTATCACCAGCGGAAACCTTATATATAACTTTATGTTTTTTATTCAACTCTTTATTATAATGGGCAATTAATTTGACAAGCCACTTCATCCCAATGTTTGTAACCCACAGTATTATCTAACTTTTCCAACGCCTAAACTCTATTATCTAATTGACCATATCATGTTTTCTTGATATTGTTTTCTTAAATTCACTTTAACTTTTTAAGTCTGTTATTATTTATTTTGGAGCTATGGGTATGGAAGTCCGATTACACTGTATGGTGTTCTGTTCTTTGTTTGCTCTTTCTATAATTTCAATGGGAACAATCAGCCGAGACCAGGTTAGCAAACATCAAGAGTTAATATGGCCCAAAGCCCCGGCCTTTGCCTCTTTAAGCCGAGCTGGAAAATCGAGTGTCCATGAGCCTGGAAAAGATTACGCGCCAGGTCCCCAACCCCCGTGGGCTGGTATGGGAAGATCGGACATTCGCTCAAAATCCGAACATGGAGTGTACGGATTCAGCGCTCTTTTGAATCCGCTTTCAAGGGCGGTGTTTGGGGATGATAAAAAAACCGGCGCGAGCAAAAGTGGCTATACTCCGCCTCCTGGTTGCGTTCCAATGTCCCCTTCAGGAGATTCCTTTTAAGAAGGGTTTGCCTTGGGGTTTTAGCGCAATAACAGCCATCACAGGACCACTATCCTTTTAATCATTGCCACTGCTTCCCCAGGATCATCCATGATCTGGAACAGGTCAAGATCCTGGTTGGATATCATGCCATTTTTGAGCATAGTCTTCTTGATCCATGAACTCAGGTCTTTCCAGTAGTCCGAACCTATCAATATAACCGGAAAAGGCTTTATTCGCTGGGTCTGTATGAGAGTCAAGGCCTCAAAAAGCTCATCCATTGTTCCGAAACCGCCTGGCAAGACAACATATGCCATCGCGTATTTCACAAAGCTCACTTTTCGCACAAAGAAATACCTGAAATCCAATTTCAAGTTGAGATATTCGTTTGCAGCTTGTTCTTTGGGCAACTCTATACAAAGGCCCACAGATTTCCCCCCTGCCTCAAACGCGCCTCTGTTAGCGGCCTCCATACAGCCGGGTCCACCGCCTGTTATAACGCTGAAACCATTATCAGCCAGCAGCTTTCCAACTTGCACGCCTGTCTGATAGATAGGTGAATCAGGGCCAACACTTGAGGACCCAAACACTGAGACCGCAGGAGATATGTCCGAAAGCTCCTCAAAAGCGTCAACAAACTCCGAGATTATCCTGAATATTCGCCAAGTCTCTCTAACACCCAACTCGTCAATAACATACTGTTGTCTCGACATATGGGATTCCCTTCTGATGATAGTTATGGAAATACTTTGGCTGGCAACTTAACCGCGCACAGTGAATTGCTTCCATTAGTCCATTGAAGGATATTAGGTGGGAGAGGTTTATTGAGTCAAATGAAAAGATGTGGCTCAAAAAGGAACCTGAGATCCCTTGACGTTATGTTCTTATGAATTATCCGCTTATGGGCGGTCGTGGCTATCCAGGGCAAGATAACTTTTTCTTTTTTTCAATACCTGAGAATAAGACTTGCGCTCCTTAAAACCCATTGATAAAATCAAAAGTCTTACCAGCCAGTGGCAGGCCTTTGGGCTCGGATGGCGGAATTGGTAGACGCAGCGGACTCAAAATCCGCCGCCCTCACGGGCATGCGAGTTCGACTCTCGCTCCGAGCACCAAACTTACCTTTCAAGTTTCTATTTCTTTTGCGCTTCCTTTGCCTTCTCAGTTATCTGTTCCAGT
>CAZFJT010000198.1:0-6252 GCA_964519135.1 uncultured Syntrophales bacterium
TTATTTAACGGTCTTTTTAGATATTACGGACAAATTACCGAGAGGATGATATTAGCGCTCCCGATGTCACACTGAACCAAAACCATGAAAATGGCCTAGAAATTCTGTGAGAGTCCATCTAAGGGATCTTGTGAAACATAAGTGTCACTATTGGCGAGGTTCACGTGAAAGCGCGGGAGAAATTGGCCTTGGCTCATCTATGCTAATCTGACTAAAATCCGAACTTTCATCCGTTTCTCGGCCAAGCCAACAAAGACAGGTCTTGGACTTTCGCTCCCGCGCCGAATATTATAATTACCGAAAAAACATCATTTGTCAATGCATCAAAATGAAATTGCCCTCATAGGCTATCATGAGCCGGACTCTTCTTGAATTTCTTTAAAGACTACCCGGTTTTGCCGTGCTAGGTGGCATCATTACCCAAACGACAACCCTCCATGGCCGTCCGAACTAGACCTGCTCCAGCTTGTTCATACATGTTATTGGCCGCACAGACCCCAGAAGGAACACATCAACAGTGGACAGATACATAGCTATGAATACAGAGCCTATCACTGATTGCCACAGGCTGCATTTCTCGTTATGCATAGCTCTCACTCACGCACTTCACATGATTCTACACCTGATAACAGTTGGATATCAGGAATACTTGCAGTTCTATAGTGCTACGCGTAGAGAATGAGTCTTACGCGAAGGACTATATTAAGAAAAGAAGCTCCATCAAATTATTATGCAAAATAGGCCCAAATATCAACCACTGAAGACCCGACCTTGACTTTCCATGGCAAGAAACCGACAAGGCTGAGGGACCAAAGGGAGGGTCAAAATTTTCCGCTATTTCAGATCTCTTTCAGCGGTCCTGAACTCCAGTCTGTAAGGGATTGCAGGCTGGTTTTGCCTGTCCCTGAAACCAGTGAATTTGGACGAATTGAACCAGATCACGTAAACCTTGTCCGGCTTTAGCTTCACAGGGGCCACACAGGTCCGTCCATCTCCGGAAAAGGTTATCTCTCCAGTTATCTTGGGAAAGGTATCCTTGGATTCCATCACCCATGCCCATTGTTGATCCGTCATCATTTCCTTGCTGAATGTAACGGATATCCGGTCCAGGTTCGGGGTCACGTCCTTTGTTCCGGCCTGGGGCATGGTTTTGACCACCACGGGCGGGCCCTGGCAATAGGCAAAATCGCATAAAAGCCACAACAAGGCATAAAAATCTTGGGTGAGTTCATCCGCGGCTTTGCCTCGGATGGAGTGGGTCAAGTATGAAGCGTTGTTTTTTTCATATTTGAGTGGAGACTCATCTCCCCTCCAAGCCTCCCCATAAGTATATGGGACCTCAGCGGCGTTGTTTTCAGAAGTGGGAACTAATCTTGACGCTTTGGACTCGCCCAACTCTTTGGCTGATTGGTGTGGACTGGCGCCATCAAACAACCAGAGCGCAAACAAGAGAAAGGTTGGAAGAAGACCGTTAAAAGGAACCATTTGAAAACGATTCCTATAACAGCTTTCGGGATTATGTTATTCCTTTGAAGGTAAAGGCGAGTATTGTCAGATCATCAAATTTATCAGCTTCGGATTTATAGCCGTCAAGGTCATCTAATATGTATTTGATAATTTCATCGGGATTTTCTTTATAGCTTATGAGAATAGTTTCTTTAAGCCTCTGTAAGCCGTACATCTCCTGTTTTGTATTCATGGTTTCAGTTACTCCATCAGTGAAAACCAATACAGTCTGACCAGGCTCTAATTTAAATGTTTCAGTAATATATTCGGCGTCATGAATAATCCCAAGGGCAGGTGAAATCTTGGCGGGGATTTCCATGACTGGATGATCACTTTCAACTATTAGGGGAGGTTGATGTCCGGCCACGGAAAAATTCAGCTCACCATCTCTAAGGTCCAGTATGCCGCAAAAGAGAGTCACGAACATGCAGGATTCATTGCCCTTGTATATTTGCTCATTCAAGATGGACATTATTTCATCAGGTGTTCGGCCCTTTGCCCCAGCCGCCTGTATAAGAAATATTGTAACCGCCATGTACAAAGCTGCGGGAACTCCCTTGTTGGATACATCTCCAACAGCTATACAAATACGATGTTCATCCAAAAAGAAGAAATCGTACAAGTCCCCACCGACTTCTTTGGCTGGTGACATTACAGCATAAATATCAAAATCGGTCCTGTCCGGATAAGCCGGGAATTTAGATGGTATCATGGATTGCTGAATTCTCGCGGCAACCTCCAGTTCGCTTTTCATTCTTTCCTTGACCGCTGTGGTCTCTGTTAATTCACGTATGTAATCCTTGAGACTATACGTCATGTTGTTAAAAGCCTTTGAAAGCTCTTCAACTTCATCTCCGGTATTTATGGCGGGTAGTTTAACATCAAGGTTGCCCTGGGAGATAACTTTGGCGACTTTAACCATTTCCCGCAGGGGTTTAGTGATCGAGTTCGCCACAAAAAGAATAAGGACAATCACGCTAACCACGAGACCTGCGATTACCATAACCTGGGTTTTGTAAAGCTGAATTACAGGGTCCAGTATATCCGACCTGGGGATCACAAGCCCAAGAACCCAACCGTTTTCAGGGATCTTTGAAAATGCAAGGTAAGATTTATGGGATGTCAATGATTGCCCAATATATAAGAAACCGGAAGGTTGCGATAGTATTTGGTCTAACAATCTCGCGATTTCCGGGCTTTTCATCTTTTTTGATAAATCCAATAGAGATTGACCGCTGTAATAGAGGTTCTCATGTTTGGAAAGAAAATTACCTTTATCTGAAACCAGAAAGCAAAACCCGTCCTGTCCTTTTCTGAAATCAGAAATCCTTTTTGTTAGCCAATCAACCGATATATCCGCTGTCACAACCCCTCTAAATCGCTTGTGGCCCTTTTTCGCGGGAAAAAAGAATGGCGAGGAATAAGTGACCATCAAGGTATTCCCACCGCCCTCATCAAAATATGGAGGAGACCAACCAGGCTGTAGAGTGCTTCTGGGCTGAACATACCAGGCTTTTTTAAAGTAATTATAATCAGGTTTATCTAATTCCGTTCGCTTCAATTGGCCATTTGATTTGTAATAATAAGGAGCGTAGTATTTCTTATCAGTGGAGAACGCATAGGGCTCATAAGCCACTGTTGACCCATAAATCCTCTTATTTGTTCCCACAAGTGATTTTAATAAGTTATCCAATATTTCATTACCGGGATCTTCGGTTTGAACAAAATCGGCGATCATATTTACATCTTCAGTGACAGCTATTAAATCAATCAGTAATTGTGATGATAATAATATTGTTAAATTCCGATATCTTTCCTCCGCGTTCTTGAGCGCCAAACCACTGGAAAAGGTATAACTGTAGGTAATAATTCCCACCAGGATGATTCCCAATCCTGCGACCAAAAGTATTACTTTCCCAGCCAAACTCTTTATTATCTTTATTTGCATTTACTTTTCCACATGAAAACCGAGTCTAAAGATAAAAGTTGGAGCGATCTTTAAATTAGGCCATAAGGCTTGCTCAATAATAATAGTAATATCATTGCCATAGTCTATAAATTAGTCCAGCTCGCCTGCAAAGGGCAAAAGCCATATTAAGTATACAGACCGTAATTTCTATTAAATGTATCGCCTTAAGTCAATCCTTGTTGCAAAATATCAAGACAGTTTCATTTCCGCCCTCAATTCTTTTGTAATGGATTTCATCCGTCAATTTTTTTATGAGATGAACCCCTAACCCCCCTATGGGGCGGACATCCAAATCAGAATCCAAATCAGGTTTTGTTGACTCAAATATGTTAAATGGTTTACTCCAGTCGGAAACAACCACTTTGACTTGTTTTTTTGCAGGTAGAGCCTCACAGGAGAATTCTATCCGTCCACCTGTTCCGGAGTAGGCGTGTTTGAAAATATTCGCCAACAACTCCTCAACCACCAATTCTATTTGCGCTGTTCTGCTGGGCGTAAACCCAACATTTTGAGCGGCTTGTCTCACTTCACTCAATAAAATCGGTATATCTTCCAGTTTCAGATTAAGTGTTATCACTTCCATTGAAGATTCTATTTTAGTGATTCCAGTGCTTTATCCTTGGTTTCATAAAATGGTAGTACAGCCATAAATCCCGAAACTTCGAATACCTGCTTCACCATTTCCTGAAGTCCGGAACAGGCTACTCCACCACCTGCCGCTTTTGCTGTTTTTGCGGCTACTAGAAAGGCGCTTAAACCTGCGCTGCTTATGTATTCCATATTTTCAAGATCAAAAACGATGATATTCTCCCCTTTGTCGATCAGTTCAAGGACGCTTTCCTGAAACATTGGCGCGGTAATTGTATCCACCCTTCCTTGAACCGTCACAATTGCCGCTTTATCGATATTGCTGATTTCTATATTCAAGTAGACCTCCTTTTTTACAGGCTGTTATTGAAGACAGTAATGTGATCCGCACATCAACCCCTTGTTTGCTCCCAATCTTGTATAACCATCTCAAGGATTCTTCGCGCTCTTTGACTATGCAAATTTATATCTTCAAAGTCAGGGGAGCATTCCAATTTCTGCATTAATAGTCCATCATTGCCAAACCATTGTATTAAAGGGCCTCCAAAAAAATATCCCTTGGATCTTAGCATTTCCACAGGGGTTGCAATGTGACTGGCGCCCATGGGCAGCCAGGTCTGAAAAACTTTAACGCCTTTGCCTGAGGCTACTTTTTCCATTTCTTTCAACCTGGTTTCAAAGTCTGTACCCAGCTCATGAAAGACCATCCTGGATACTTTGGCAAAATCGAAGTTCTGTTGTTCCACCCTGCAAAGGCTATTTCCAGGGAAACCTTCTTGCGGGGTTTCAAACTCCCTTTTGTCATCAAGTTCTTCGTATATGAAACCAAGTTGTTTTTCATAATAGGAGGGAATATATACTTTATGGGGCTTTGCATTAAATGTCTTGAATTGAAGCAAAGCGGCCACTCTTCCTGTTGCGCTTTTCTCTTGGCTATAGGCTTCCGCGGGCATCAGGGCCACTTCAATGGCCATGTCCACACACCCCACCTTGGCTACGAGTTTTTGCATGTGGACATGATTGCAAACAGCCTCTCCAAAGACAAGATCAATGCCCAGATTTGGAGCGGCTTTGTCCATCACGAAATCAACCAGGGCGCCACCGATACCCGCGCCCCTATACTCCTTTAATGTTAGGCCTGCGCCGGCTTCGTATATGTTTTTATTGGGAGCTGACCTGAACAGATGTTCCACAGCAATTACTTTTCCATTATTATCTCTTGCCACTACGCTTATGTAATCTCCATCGTTATTGGCCTTGATCAGCTCATCCGGAGAGTAGAAGACACGAACAGGATAGGATTCACCATAAACCGAAAGAAAAAGATCCTTAATTCCTTGCGCATCCTCAGGTTTGAATAATCCAAAGGTATAATCCTTGCCAGAAGGATGATTCTCGTTGTGCGGTTGATTAGTCATGGAGGCGTCTCCTCTATTGGTAAGGCTTCTGAATTTGAATTAATATTTGATAGTGAATCCACATATTCCTGTAGCAAACGGCCTACTTTCGTCACTAGCTGCGCATGCTCCCATTATCGCCCACTGTTCTGATTAATGGTATGGTCAATAAAAAAGCCCCTATTGTAAGGACCGCGGCTGCAATGAACAGCGCTGAATATCCCAAATGAAGCAATATGGAACCACCAATCAATGGGCCCAGAAAGTAGCCTCCCTGGAACATTTCCATGGAAAGATTTGAGTTCAGGGCCCTGAATTTAGGCTCTGAAATGTCAAATACAAGTCCGCTCAGAATAGGCATGGTCAATCCCCAACCCAATCCCAAGGTTATCCCCATAAGGAAAAACAATGTGGCGCCATTGGCGTATGACAGACCAAAATACATTACTGATAGCCATATTAATGTTATGGCGAGTGTTTTTGTTTTGTTCATCCTATCCATAAACGGGCCGCCGACCAACCTTACCCCGATTTCGCTAAAAGTGGAAAGAGCGAAGAACCACCCTGGATTTCCGATCTTCATGGAGTCTCCGAACCCTTTGATGTAATAAAAAACTATGGTGAATGAGGTCCAGACTAAAAGTGAGGCCAAAAGGATAAAGACAATCCTTGTCTGTTTCATATTGTATACAAAATCCTCCCATCTTAATTTATGGGCTTCCGGTCTGGTAGAACCATCAGGAGCTGGGATCCCAAAGAGTATTAGGGGAAAAATAATAAACATGGCTAGTC
>CAZFJT010000199.1:0-6247 GCA_964519135.1 uncultured Syntrophales bacterium
TCAGAATAATATCCGGGCATGTATCAACCTCTCAACCGATTTAATTCCCAAAGGTTATCTGGAAACACATTATTGTTTCCAGGAACGATTTACAAGTTTTTCCGCCAATGGACAAGAGTTTGAACTTGTTTTCTCATTCGGACCTTTATGGCCACTGCCTGGAACAAAGTATAATCAGTTTTCCATGTCTGTAAAATACACATATTATAACAGTTCCTTAAAAATAAAAGGATTTTGGGGGCATTGTCCATTGGGGGAATAGCGAGGCGCTTTTTTAAGATCCGCGGCTTGACTGACTCTGGAATTTTCAATGAGGCCCCCTCTTTATCATTTCAAGCATTGAAACTTGTTGGGGAAGTGGTGTGAACCGCGCCGGCTGACAGGAGTCCGATGAGCGAAGTTTTTTGAGCCTGCCAATTACACACAGGGAATCAGATCTCCCAGCCTACAGACTTAGTACGCCTGCTCTTGATCATCTTTTCTTTTTACGTCTCATATTCGCTTAAGAAGCGAAGTGGCGCCTGAGTGAATCTTTATTTATCATTCACATTTGAACTGTTCCCTGACCAGAATATTATGATATGATGTAAGATGATTTCTCTGGAGTGATCGTTAACAAGATTGTCCCCAGTACTGGGAGGTAGAGTATTTATTTGTAATTACTCTGATGGACAATAGGCGATTATCCTTTTCCATGCCCAGGGGACCCTTAGCTTAAATTAGGGCGCTCAGAGACCTTACCGTTACTGAGGCTCTTTGGAATTTAGATATAAACCTTTTCAACAATACGGGATAAAGAGTCTGCTCTTATGACCAAAAAGGTAAACGCGCAGGATATACTGGCTGACATAAATAAAGGTCTACGAACCAGGCATTTCCTGCAAAAATACGGAATGGACAAGGAAGAATTCCAACAGATCCTCAAGCGAATGATCCGCGATGGTATTCTTACAAAAGATCAGTTCAGGCAATGGAAGGCCCACAGACCACCCTCCACAGGGCCTAGTTCCGGAGTGGTGGAGAGTAAGCCGGTAAAGCCTACAGCAAGCGCATTTGAGGATACCGTTGACATGGACCAGATAAGGAAGCAGGCATTGGGAGATCTCGCGACCCTTGATGACGATGACCCTATTATGGTGGAGGAACCCAAAAAAGAAAAAGAACAGGTAGAAGAACCACCAAGAAATCAAAAGAGTGTTCCAGGGACAGTGGAAACCTATGTAATCACTGAGCCTGAAAAGAATGGGGCTTGGGCCCTGGATCTATTCGCCGCCAAACGCGATGAGATGGAAGGACTAAGGTTTAAGGCAAGAATTCTAGGCAAAAAATACGCGTTCACCATTGAGAAGATGCTGTACAGGGGACCTGTAAATATCTTTGAAAATGAAACAACCGAAAAACCCAAATACAAGGACAAAAGAGAAGAAGCCTTGCATTTTATTTCCAGCCACGGTTGGGCCGCGTACCTTGAAAGCAGAGCCATAGAGGCAAACATAGGTGAGGAGACTTCTTCACAACCGGTCCAGTCCGGCAGGCTAATGGTACTGAAGTGCAAGCATCAGACCTTTGTGGCGGCTGTTCACAGCCCTGCGCCATCCGTGAGTTTTTATGTGGCTTCTGACTTGGCTACAATAAAGGAGAGACTGGGGAAATCAGTTGACATGACAAGTATTAGGCTTTGAGGACCAACAGGCCTCCGGAATTTTCGACCAAAGCGTCCAAACAATCTGAAGCCTGAATTCAATTTTTTCCATATCTTTAAAAATTCTTATTTCCAAACTCGCGTATGGCCTTCACCAGCTCAGGTTGGGGCCCATTGTTGAATGTTAATCCTATCCTGTTTAGATACGACCAAACCACAGTGGCCTCGATCATCATGAAATCCCGATCTTCCTGATCTTCCGATTCCGGGCTTTTTGGTTCTTGTAGCCTTGAACGCGCGATAATGTCTCCATCAATGTCCAAAATAACCCTTAGCCGCACTACCGCTCCGCGAACCAGGTTCAGAGCGCAGAAGAAGTCATAGTAACCCAGACCTATTCCTGTCTCATTTATGTCGATAATGTCGGCTATGCAATCACCCTCATCGGTGATCATGCGCACCGCGTTGTGCAGTCTTATTCCAAGCCTTTGGGATTGTCTCTGTTCTTGACCTTTAGACATCACTTGGCTCCATATCGGTTTTAATGTTAAACTTACGATAATCCTCTAAAAATAAAACGAAACAGTTTTCCCGCACATCTTTCTATATTTATGCTCCTTAAACTCATCACTACCTTCATAGGGAACCATAGGCCCTCTAAAAGTACAATGTCAGCCTGTTCCATCTTGTGGCCAGACGTTCGGTGATTATGAACCACAAATTCGATTCTTTTACGCGTATCTTACCTATGCCCTTCATTCCGACTTTCACGAAACCAGGGGCTGAATTAAAAGGACCCGACACTCTGAAAACATTTCCCAGCCTGGGAACCGTTTCAGCGATTGGAGCAATTTTTTCTACTCTCAGCTTATATCCCTGTCGAGGGTTGGAGTTTAGAAAGACCTCCATTTCCATATCCCTCGCGACATGGGAGATCTTTTCTTCAGGCGCCAATACATCCACCCAAATATCTCCAGGTTCCGCTATTTCACAAAAAGGCTCCCCGGATTTGAACCGCTTGCCTGTAAAGCTTTGCACATCCTTTGTAACCACCATGCCGGCCACAGGCGCGTTTATATCCAGGAATCTGGTCTTCCATTTCAGGAATTGAAGCTCTTCCCAAGCATTCTTTCTTTTTAATTCCACCAGCCTGCTCTCAGCAAGTTTCGCAGGGTCCTCTGTGGACTCCCTGCGGAGCATGACAATCTCTTTGGTTAGAATATCAAACTTCCTTTGCGCGCTGTTTATCTCATAATCGAGTTCCTTTTGATCCATTGTGGCCAAGGTCTGTCCAGATTCCACCTCCTGGCCTTCCACCACGTAAATCTCTTCCACCAAACCGTCCATCCTTGAAAACGCGAGATACTTCTTCTCAGGGACAACTTCAGCCTCTCCCCCAATAGTAAAATCAATGGGATAGAAGAAAAGACCAAAGATTATTATTGCCGTCAAAACAAGAAATACCGGCAAAGTTATAAAGGAGAATTTCAGCAAACCCATCAATGAGCTTCTTTTGGGCGTAACTGCCTTCAACATGGAGGGCTTTTTCCACAAAAGCCATTTCTCCACCAGAGCTGCGCCAAAAAATGGGGCCATATTGATGAGTGTAAGTATTTGAACTTTGTCAGGAGGCTTTTCCTGTATGAATTCCAGTACAAGCTGACCCACCGGCTGACCCCGATGGTTCAAAGGCACGCAAAAAAGCAGGTTCGCTCCTGAGAATCCCATGTAATCGTAAAGCTCTTGCACAATTTCATGATCAATGCTTTCATCAGGAACCTTTATCGCGTCATTGTTCGGCGCAAGCAAAAGGGCTCTATCAAGGGGCTTTATCCTCTTGGCCAATTCCATTATTCTTGAGGTAAACTTGGATTTCTTCTCTATGATGGGTTGATTGCTGGCCGCGCTGAATTCTGTTTTTCCGCCTAAATGGGTAACGAGAAACGCCCTGTCAAATTTTAACAAAGCTCTAATATCATTGGTTAACATAAAGAACAGGTCTTCCAATGAATCTGCTTCCAGGGCTCTTTTGGAAAATTCCAACCCCATTGCCAGAGCCTTTTGCCTAGGATCGATCTTTTTCTTTTGTGGGCCGGCCTCTCCTGATTCCAGCTCAGTATTGCGCCCAACATTCAATATTTCGCCCTTGGCCATTAGCCCTCCTGCTTAACTCTTTAGAATATGGCTCTATTTATTGAAATCCCGATGTCAGCTAATCGCTAAGAATTTGCCCAAAAGATCTAATCCTTGATTCAAATTTGGCGTAATTGCTTGATCACAGAAGACTTTCCCGGTTTATGGTCCTGATAACACCGTCGTAAATTCTCGTTATCAAACTCTTTGGGGGGACAGCTATCACGAGCCTTCCAGTGAAACCCAATGGGATCTCCGTGTCTTTATTGTCATGATAAATCTTGCCCGCGTAATGGGCTTCCAAAGGCGCGTCCTTCTGCTTTTCGCCTTTTACCTCAGTGGCCACTTCCCCTCCAAAACGGCTGGAAAAGGGCGAGTTCTTCAGATCCGTTTCGCTGTACGACTTGATATCGTCAATTCTTTTATTAAGGGTCAATCCGTTTCCAATGGGAAACCACACCCGGCACTCCGCGCCTTTCTGGGCCTTTTCCAGGTCAGCCGATGGAATCAACCCTATGATTACGCATTTTCTAGTTGACTGTAATTCTCCCACTATGACGCCTTCACCTGGCTGAAAACCCTGCTGGAGCCTTTCATCCAGCTTTGTTATCACTCCGTTAAACGGCGCCCTGATTTCACCCTCAGCCAAATTCAGATCCTTTTTGATCTTGTCTATGTCCTCTTCGATCTGTTTCAGCTCGATCTCTTTAGACGACACATCGGCTATGGTTTCCCTATCCAGCTTATACAGCGCCATTTCCTTTTGGATGATAGATTTTTGGGTTTCCTTGAGCCTCAATTGCAGCCTCAATTTCGCCACATCAAGTTGGAAAAGCACCTTTCCTTCCTTTATGGTTTGCCCCTCCTCAACATTGACTTTCTCAACCAATGTGTGCAGAGGAACAGTGAGCTTCTGAACCTGGTCTGATTTCAAATAGCACGGATATACGGAATTCGCTGAAATGGGCGCGTTTAAAAGGACTATTGCGCCCACAACAAGGGCGATCACCACAAGGGCGCCAAATGGCCGGGGACTAAGTTCCCACCTCTGCTGAAAAATGAATTTTGCGCCTTTTAGTATTGGCCTCACCACAAACAGGACAAACGCAAGCGCAGCCAAGACGATCCCTATCATTTTGTCGAACTTGTAATACACTCCCACAATTATGCCTGTGTAAAGAAATACTCTGTATATGACCACAGATACCCCGAATATGGAGAAAATTCTCTGTTGTCGATTGTTTCCCGCTGGATTTGGCACGATGGTCATCCCCAGGGCCCTGTTGAAAAACAGATATTTTATATACTTAATGGAATTCGCTGCAAGGTTGGGCATTCTGAGATAGTCGGTAAGCACAAAATATCCGTCAAACCTCATGAGAGGATTTCCATTAAATAGAAGAGTGGAAATAAATGACAGGGTCATCAGATAGAAGGCTATGGAATTGATCATTCCAGGAAGCGTATAGTACCATATATACGCGCTTATTACAGCCATCACAGCTTCAGATATTATTCCCGCGCCGCTTATGGCCATCCTCTGACGCCTGTGGGCGAGCCTCCACGCGTCGGTGGTGTCGCAGTACAGGCACGGGAAAAACAGAAGAAAAGCCAGGCCCATCTCAGGCACCGTCAGTCCATAAGATTTTGCTGTGTAGGCGTGCGCAAATTCATGAACCAGCTTGGTTATGGCAATGGTTATCCAAAGATATAAGAGGTTCTGGAAATTGAAAAAGAAAAGATATTCAGTTTCCAACTTAGGTATTCCTGCAATAACCAGATAAATGGCCCCAGGCGCCGCAAGGATCGCCAATGCGCCGGTAAACTTATTCACAAGGATCTTGTAAACCCAAAGGGTGGATTCCAGAAATTTATCCGGATTTATCAGGGGAATAAAGAGAAAGTATATGCTGGAAAACGCCTTGGTCCTCTGGGCTTTTAGTTTGTTGGCCTTGAGGTGTTGTTGATATTTAGAGGATCCGAATTTGGCGCCTAAAAGGAGCCCCATTTGGGCCGCCTTCCCAAGTACCATCTTTGCGTCGTCTTCGTTATAATACCTGCCTGATTCCTTTAGCTTTTCCACAGTTTGTTCAAGGGTCCTCTCCCCATTCAACGCGTCAAGCAGGATGAACTCGTACTGGGAGAGCCTGTAGAACTTGCCGGACAGGGGGTCTTTCAGAACAATTCTCTGACCTCCCTCACTGTCCCTGTGGCGGGATACCTCAAGATCAGGTCTGAGTTTTGGATGAGCTTCCATAGGAAATATGTCTCTTTACCAATTTTTCCGGTTCATTATCAATTGAATCAATTGCCAGGCCCTTGTTTTTAAACCGAGCGCAAATCCAGTCATCAATGTCAGTAATTTAACAGGTTACTACTCCCCTAAATTATATCATTGCCAAGACAAAGGCAATGGCGCATCCGACCCAAAGCCACGAGCCTGTTGTGGAGACATAAAAAAGCCCCTGGATG
>CAZFJT010000200.1:0-6234 GCA_964519135.1 uncultured Syntrophales bacterium
ATGAAGTTCAGGCCCCGAAGATAGAGAGCCCCTAATATCCCATGTGTAAGCCGCGCATCCTATGGGTCCGTGGACAATATGAAGCGCGTCCGCTATTGGATACAGGACCACCCGTGATCCGCAGAACACGCAAGCCCTCTGGCTGACCGCCCCTGCCAGACTGTCCTTATTGCAGGCAATACCAAAAGGTTCATCGCCCTTTTTATGGATTTGATCTTGTCTTTCTTCAAATACTGACGTGCTCATGTTATTTTCTCTCAATAATTCTATATCTTACCTAAATTAAATATTAATCGGTTTATCTATATTCAAAGAACATAGATCTCCTGAGGGGACTTGCGCCAGTGAAAAACAAGACCCTGTTCCAACCCTCACATTACGGCTTGTCCGCTAAGATCGGATCGATGTTCAATTCAGGAAATAATGTAAGCCTCAGCAGGCTTGCCCTCTTCCAGAGCGTCCAGGACCTCGTCAACCGCTTCTTCGCTATTAACTCCACCGTACCAATGACCTTCAGGATAAATAACCATAACAGGAGAATGGTCACACATTTTCAGGCAACCTGCGCTTGTAACCAGTGTGTCTCCAAGATCGCGATCCGAGAGTTCCGCTTCCAGGTACCCCAGAAGGTCCGCTGAGTTCTGTTTTTGGCATTTTCCTTTGGGATCTCCTCCCACCCGGTAGCTACAGCATAAAAGTATATGATGTTTAGGTTTGTTCATAATTACATCACCAGTTCGAAATTTTCGTCAGGATCATCCCGATCCTTGCGGTCAAGGAGAGTATTGAGAATATTGCTCATCAGATGGATTCCTCCTGTATAGCCAAAAGTGGGAAAGTAACTGTGCCCTACCCTGTCCAATATTGGGAAACCGAATCTAACGAACGGAATGTCCTCAGCCCTGGCTATGTATTTTCCGTACGTGTTCCCAATTAACAGGTCCACTGGGTTTTGCTTAATAATCTGATGCAGATAGAACAGATCCGAGTAGGCCTTGATAACCGGATTCTCCACCACACCATTGAGTATGGATCTCACTTTCTTTTCAAATCGCTTTCCAGGAGTGCCGGTGATAACACACACAGGCTTCATACCTGCGCTCACGAGAAACTCCGTAAGGGCTATCACATGATCAGGGTCCCCGAACAGGGCCACCTTTTTGTTGTACAGGTAGAATTGCATATCAGTCATGATATCAACCAGCCTGCCCCTGTCATCGATCATAGACGCGGTTGGCTCAGCGCATGTGAGTCTCATGATAGCCTCTATGAATCTATCTGTGGCCTTTACTCCAATGGGGAGATCCTGGACCTCATGGGAAACATCACACTTTCTTCCAAGGGCTGTTGTGGCCGCTTCTGAAGCAAACGCTCCCAGGCCAAGGGTAGCTACGCTTGTTCCTGTTGAGCCAAGGGCTTCCAAGGTGACCCCTCCCTTTGGAAACATCTTGTAGTCTCCAGTTTGAGGTGTGTCCAAAACGTCCGAAGTATCAGGAAAGACTATAGGAGACAAACCCATCTCTGTGGTGATGCGTTTAACTTCCCTCATGTCAGGTGGTTCCACATAACCTGGAATAATATTTACAGATAGGGGATTCTTGCTCCCATTCAAAGCAAAATAGTCCACCAAAGCCTTGGTCATGGACGCGAATCCCGTAACATGAGATCCCACATAGCTTGGAGTATTTGCGTGTATCACCCATTTGCCCTGTGGAATTATTCCATCGTCCCTTGCCTTGGCTATTATGGAGGGAATATCGTCTCCAATTGTTTCAGAAAGGCACGTGGTATGAACAGCCACCACGTCAGGATCGTAAACCTGAAAAATCGTCTTTAAGGACTGCCTCAGATTCGGCGCTCCGCCAAACACTGACGCCCCTTCAGTAAAAGAGCTTGTTGAAGCCATAACAGGTTCTTTGTAGTGTCGCGTAAGGTGGCTTCGATGATATGAGCAACACCCCTGACTCCCGTGGCTGTGGGGCAGGCAACGATGGACCCCAAGACCCGCGTACATTGCGCCTATTGGCTGGCAAGTCTTTGCCGGGTTGATTCGCAAACCTGTACGTTCATGTATGGTAGAAGGTGTCATGTCCAACATAATGTTTTCCTCTGTTATCAGTATTCTATAAATACGCTTTCATAAATAATCTATGGGTTAGCCAAAGAGCAGTTCAAAGAGCTTTCGGTTTCCCATGGCGGCTTTAGGAGCTTCCATGCGCGATTATTAATCATCATGTCCACTTCCCTGGCAAAATTGACCGCGCCCTTAAAACCAGCGTAAGGACCGCTGTAAACGTAATTGTGCAGTTGCTTGGAAGGAACCCCGAACTTCTCGATCACGTACTTGTCCTTTATCCCTGAGCAGACTATGTCCGGTTTGAACTTGAGAATGAGCTTTTCCAACTCAATGTGGCTGATATCATCCACCACAATGGTTCCAGCGCCCATTTCAGGCATCATTCCCTCATAATGACCTATCAACTGTTCTTCCTTCAAACGCTCCAGCTCTCCCGGATCTCTGCGCAGCCTGAACTTCTCGGGATCGGGCTTAACCTTTAACTCCTCTATGTTTCTGCTGTCCGCGTCCACCTTTAAATTGGGAATCACTTGGCGCCCCTCATAATCGTCCCTATGGGCGAATTCGTATCCTGCCACAATCACTTCCATTCCCAGGTCCTTAAAGAGGCTTTGATAATGGTGGGCCCTGGACCCCCCAACAAACAGCATTGCGGTCTTTCCTTCAAGCCGTTCTTTGTATTTGGCGATTTCCCTTTCAGCCTCTTCCACTTCTTCAGCTATAACCTGCTGCGCTTTTTGGGATAGTTCGTCATTTTCAAAGTACTCGGCTATTTTCATGACACTCTTGGCCATTGCCTTTACGCCGATGAAATTCACCTTGAGCCAAGGAATTCCGTACGCGGTTTCCATCATCTCAGCCATGTAATTTATGGATCTATGGCACATTACAAGATTCAGATTCGCCTGGTGAGATCTCCGCATTTCATCTATTGAAGCGTCACCTGAGAAAGTTGAGATGATCTTTATTCCGCATTTTTCCAATACCCGGTCGATTTCCCAAGCGTCACCGCCAATATTGTATTCACCCAACACATTCACAACGAATTCATCTTCTTCACCGCTGTCGTCAGCTCCCACAACATGTTCAAAGAGTTTATTGTTTGCTATGTGATGGCCTCCGGATTGGCTAACGCCTTTGTATCCTTCGCAGTTAAAGGCCATGATCGTTATTCCAAGCTTTTCGCTCATCTCCCTAGCCACAGACTGGATGTCGTCTCCTATGAGACCCACAGGACAGGTCGCGTGAATACTGATCGCCTTTGGGTGAAATATCTCATAAGCTTCCTCCAGCGCCTTTCGCAGCTTTTTCTCACCTCCAAAGATGATGTCCTCATCCTGCATGTCAGTGGTAAAGCAATACTTGGAGAAATCCTGCTTATCCTCCCTTGGTTTAAACAAATTCCTCCGGGTGTTCCATGAGTAAAAGGAACATCCAACCGGGCCGTGTACAATATGGACCATGTCACCTATGGGGCCGATAACCACTCCCTTGCAGCCTGCATAGCAGCATCCCCTCTGGGTGATCACCCCTGGAACTGTTCGTGAATTCGCCTCTATAGATTGCTCCTCGGACGGTTCACGAACCACCATATGCTTGCGACGCTTTTTGGCCACTTTTGTGGGGTACAGATTACATATGTCTTCAATAAATTCGTCAGGATCGATTGACGGGTTCTTTTTCAGCCTTGGACCGGACATTACTATTTCCCTCCTGATCCGTTCATTTCGTTTATCGCTTCTTCGCCTGTTTCGCCTGTTCGCACCCTTATTGTCTCCAAAACAGGGGATACGAATATCTTACCGTCTCCAGGCTCGCCGGTTTGATTGACCTTTATCAAAGCGTTGACCAAATCGGAGGCCCGTTCATCAGGCACTATCATTGTAATGAGTCTCTTTGGATACAATCTACCGCCTTGAGCCAATGTGGGAAGAACATCAACACTGTCCTTGGGGTTCTGATTAATTGCCTCCAATAGTTCAGGTTCAACAGGTCGCTTGCCTCTTCCCAAAGCCCTTACCGCAGTGGCCGCTGAAAATCCCGCGTCTATCATCGCGGCCTTTGTTTGGTTGATTTTATTCTGTCTTATTATGGCCATTACTTCTTTCATTCGCTTCCTCGTTCCATATCCATCGCTCAGGTTTCCAATGATCCGGTGGAGATGGTGTAAGCTTCCTCCACAGGAGTCACAAATATTTTTCCATCACCGAACGCTCCTTCGGTTCCTGATTTAGCGCTTTCCAGGATAGCCCTGACAACAAATTCCTTTTCATGTTCATAACAGACCACCATTAGAAGCTCTTTGGGCAGCACATCATAGACTATCTTTCCCAGCTTCAAACCCCTTTGCTTGCCACGGCCTGCGACTTCCACCTTGGTAACTGCGGGATAGCCTGCCTCAAATAGGGATTGCATCACATCAGGGCTTCTTTCGGGCCTAACTATTGCTCTGACCATTATCATGTTTGTTTCCTTTCAATTTTCACAACTTGATCAACGGTTTGCCTTAACCGGACTCAATCTCAATTAAACAGCCCATAATCCATCAGTATCTTTTCAAGCTCATCAGTGTGAATCGGGGTGGGGATCACGAACATGTCATTATCATCCAGCCGCTTCGCGAGATTGCGATAATGACCGGCCTGATCACTCTCAGGATCGAAATCTATGACTGTTTTTCGATTTATCTCAGCCCTTTGGACCATATTGTCCCTTGGCAGGAAATAGAGCATTTGTGTGTTGAGCTTGTCTGCAAAGGCCTCGATCATATCCTTTTCATTATCAACCATTCTGCTGTTGCAAATCAGTCCGCCCAGGCGAACCCCGCCGGCCTCTGCATACCTCTTGATGCCTTTACAGATATTGTTGGCCGCGTACATGGCCATCATTTCCCCAGAGACCACTATGTATATCTCCTGGGCTTTGCCTTCACGGATAGGCATTGCAAATCCGCCGCATACCACGTCCCCGAGCACGTCATAGAAGACATAGTCAAGATTCTCATCCTCTTCGTATGCGCCAAGGGATTCCAACAGGTTGATGGAAGTTATGATTCCCCTGCCCGCGCAGCCCACTCCAGGCTCAGGTCCGCCGGACTCAACACAAAGTGAATCACCGAATCCGCTCTTGCGAACATCTTCCAGTTCCACCTCTTCTCCCTCTTCACGAAGGGTATCCAGTACGCTCCTTTGGGCCAATCCACCTAGAAGGAGTCTTGTGGAGTCGGCTTTTGGGTCGCAACCAACCACCATGACCTTTCTCTCCTGTTCCACCAGGCCGGCCACAGTGTTTTGAGTGGTTGTGGACTTGCCGATTCCGCCTTTACCGTAGATTGCTACTTTTCTCATTTTTGTAGTCCTAAAGAACAAAATTATTTGGTTAATGGTTAGAGCAATAGGTGTGCCAACCTTGGAAAAGAGACGCTTGCTACGTTTAAGCTACTTTAATTTTTAGTACATTCGGGTGTTGTTGTTCAACGGCTCAATTCACGGGAGAGTTCATGGAAGGGTGTTGTTTACAAAAATGTCAACAATTCATTACATTATTGAAAAATGAATAAACTAGAGCTTTGAAGTAGGGCTATTTGAATTTCTGTTCAGTTTAACCAGATCTTCCAATTCATATTTTTTGATCTTATAGCCGATCTGTCTTAATGATATTCCCAGTTCCTTTGCAGCGCGAGTCTGTATCCAATGGTTCGATTCCAGGGCCATAAGCACCCTGCGCTTTTCTATTTCCTGCAGTGATTCAGCCGCGCCCATATCAGGAGGATTTTGCGGAGAGGTATTCGATTCCTCGATTTTGCCATGGCGACGGCTGATATAAGGCGTTATATTTGAATAGCCGATCTGTCCCCCCTCCCATAATATGGCCAATCTTTCCACCAGATTTTCCATCTCCCTCACATTGCCGGGCCAATTGTGATCCTTTAGGGCCTTTAACGCCTTGGGGGTAAATTCCAGCTTACGCCTGTACTTGCGAGAGAATTTGCGTGCAAAGAATTGAACCAGAGCGTCTATATCTTCTTTCCTTGATCTTAAGGGCGGGAGATTTATTGGCACCACATTCAATCTATAGTATAGATCTCCTCTGAAGGTTCCTTCCTTTACACATTGCTCCAGATCTTTGTTGGTTGCCGCGACTATGCGAACATCCAC
>CAZFJT010000201.1:0-6233 GCA_964519135.1 uncultured Syntrophales bacterium
CATAGGGGCGCCTCTTCTAGCGAATGGTTATAATATAAGTTAACAGGTAAGCGTTCACAGTGTTCGCCATAAGCATTTGGAATAACGATGGGGTAGGTTTGGGGAGATGGTCTCCCCATCCAATCGAACCGGGCGCAGAGCCGCTTCAAGGTCGGTGAACCATTATGTCACTTGTTAACCGAAATACCGCTGACTATTACGGGAGCCTGTATTCTAAAAAAACAAAAACACCTTACAGTTCATTATTAAGTTAATTACTTCCTATAGATGCGGTAAAGAAGCGCCTACTATTGCATAATGTAGCGGTGAACGATTACAATATGTTAAATGTTTTCTACAATTGATTAATTTTATTTGCACGTAACTTTGTAAGGATCTTGCACGCATATTGTGATAGTGTTTTAAGTAGGAGGGTGGGTGCTGATTTGATCCTAGCTTGACCTTCAAGCAAAAAACAATAAGTAAAAATTAACAAGGCTTTAAGACCTTTTCATTATTTTACAATGGCAATTAAAAACAAATCGTAATGGAAAAATCCAAGCATAGACAGAAGACCCAGGAAGTATTACTTATAGTCATAGTCGCGAAGCCACTAAGATTGAGTCTTTTATGTTTAAGGAGGTTTTTAATGCTGAACTCGTTTAGGAAGTTTCCATCCATGTGATGGAGTTTTTGGGGAACTATAAAGCCTTTTTCTGTTATTATAGTCATACATGAAAGGTGCTAAATATGAAGCGCTCCATAGTGCGTGATCGGGACGTCAGGCGGGCTCTACACGATAAAGTTTTGATGGATCACCACTACGACAGCAAGGCTTTAGTCCTTGATGAATTCGGATTACGTCACGGAAAATGCCGAGTGGACATTGTGGTAGTAAACAGTTTTCTTCATGGATATGAGATCAAGAGCGATGCGGATACATTGGCCCGCCTCCCAAAGCAAGCGAGTATTTATAGCCTCGTCTTTGATCGCGTAACCTTGGTTGTAGGTAATTCTCACCTTGAGAAGGTCAACAACATAATCCCCGATTGGTGGGGTATAAAGACTGTTACAAAAGGATCAAGAGGGAGTATTAACTTTGAGACTTTTCGTCCGGTGAACATGAACCCGAGCATTGATCCCATTGCATTGGCTGAATTATTGTGGCGTCCAGAGGCTATTAAGATCCTGCAAGATCATGGGATTTCCGGTAAGGCGCTACGAAAACCCAGAGCACATCTTTACCAAAACATTTCCGAGATTTTTACTCTTACAGAATTACGACAAATAGTCAGGCATCGTCTCAAGGCCCGTGAAAACTGGCGAGGTCATTTACCACTTTCGTCAAATGCCGGTTCGTAGACACCCAAACCCACGTCGAGAGGTTGCCTGTTTTTTCATTTCCCTGTGCGCAATCAGCTATATAAGCATCCCCGGCTGAATACCCTCGCCCATCAAAGCATTTACGCTTTACCAATATTTGACACAATTGCTGGTATTGTGAATAACCATGGTCACGTACATTATCTCCAACTGCAATATGCCAAAAATCATTTGAGGTGTATCTCAGCTTAGCAAAAGGTTTAACTTTGCGCATATCCAACTCGACAAGCTTCGGATGGGCAACCCCATAATCTCCAAACGCGGGCGCCCTTGTTGTTCCAAGCAGAAGGATTAATTTTTGATAAAGCAGCCATTCCATTCTCTCGATATCTTCAAAAGGCTTCTTCAATCCAGATACTTTTTCTGGATAGCTAGTTCCAGCAATAGTGAATGTCCTCCAGTTAATCAATTCCGGAACAATTTGCACAATATTAGCTATGGTTTTGGTAAACACACTAAGTGGTTGGAAATATGAGGACTCCAAATCAACTAGTAAATCGGTTTGATTGCTGGCAATACCAAGGGCATCCAATACTCTTCTAATCTCGTCAGAAAGGTTATCATGCTCAAAATCAACCAGAGCTAGTCTCAATGCCGCGCCTCTATTATCAGCGTGAATAACCGACGCTGTTGATGTCAACGAATCCAAATCGGTGGACAAACTTACGACTGGGATAGCGTGGCAATCTTCTTCCCTTGCACATTCGAAGACAGCTTCAATAAAGTGGCGTCCATCAACCATACGATCAGTATGATCAATATATTTTACATCGACAAAGCATGGCCTATTTTGCCATTTGGCTTTTAATCGGGACCCAAAATCTTTGATGTGGTCATCAATTGAACTTCGAGATTCTTCGGTCTCAAAATCGAAACCAATTGGCGGTATTTCAAACAATGGAGTTAAACCATCCTTTACTTCATCGGCTAGACGATAGATTGCTTGATACTCGCCTTGCTTCCACTTAAGTATTGGAACATAGTGTTTATGATTGAACATAATAGATCTCCCAATTGCTATTACAAGGATAATTGTCTATAGAGTGATTCCTACAAAAAAAGGTTAATAAACTTATATTACGATACTTTCACAATGTCAAATTATTTCGAGTCAATTTTTTATAATATCTTAAAATCAAAGTATGAAGGATCAATAAGGATATTACATGGACTCTATGCTAGGGATATCAGCGATTGCGCAAATACCACAACCTTTTTGGCGCATGTTCGCAGAAATAGCTAAAACTTTTGTAATTAGGGGTGGGGGGAGAAGGATGGTCCTCCCATGCTTCCGAATCAAAGGGAGAACCTTGTCTGCGGCTTTTGAATTTATACCTTATTGTGAATGCATGCCGAATTTATCGTAAACATCCTCAAATATGGACGGCAACATAGGGAACACTATATTGAAGATCATTTGTGAGAGTCTCCTGATCTCCCATTCAGCGTCAGGCGCCAATCTCAGGCGAAAGAAGTCACGCAGGGCCCTGGCGTTTATCCACCATGATCGCTCTGTGGCTGAAGACACAGGGATTGCAAGGCGGGCGTCCTCTTTTTTTAGGGTTTGCTCTAGAGAAGAGTCATCACCATCTCTCATCCTATTATAGCGCTCAAAGCATAATTTATTAATATCACTGAACTCTGAGAGCCATCTCTTCGCGACTGCTTCATCCTCTATGTAAGCGAGCATAGGGTAGATGAAACCTGGTTCCTGCTTCTTGAACCTTCTGCTTGCGCTCACATGACCCTGGCCCACCCTGTGCCTGCTCACCTGTGCGCCGCACGCCTTGGAGATACCACTCACATGGAGATTGAATTGTATGGCCTCAAGGGGAGTGTGATGGCCGAGTTTTATCAAGTTCCTGTTGAGTTTGATGGCCCTCTCATCACTATCCTGGAGCTTTCCCCTGGACCCGTAAGATGTTCCCGCGGCAAGGGCCGGCAGAAGCTCTATGGTCTCATAGTCGGTCTTTTCAGGTTCATGGAGTATTGGGGCGGTGATCGCCTCCAATGTGACCACAGGCTCCACATTGCCAAAGCACTCCTGTCTGAGGTGATACCAGGGATCATACATTGTAAGGGCCTGTACATCTGGGCTCATATTCACACCTCCATAATCGTGCGGCCTTTGGCTACAGAACAGAATATTTTGCGAATATTCCGGTTCTTGGAAGTAGCATCATAGATACGAGTTTTTACCAAAGACTCAGGTAATAAAATTATAGGTGTTCGGATTAATGGAGGGGGAGCCTATCACAAAATCGCCAGGTTAGGAATATAATGACGTACGTTTTATTGTCCACACCACTGCAATTATTTCGCGGGTTGTTTAGTGGGCTTCAGCAAAGATCATTCTACCCGCGGATGTTTGTAGGACACTGGTCACTGTGACTTCTATGAGCTTACCCCTATATCTTCTGCCCCTGTCAATCACCACCATTGTGCCGTCATCCAGGTATGCGATGCCCTGGTCATGCTCCTTGCCCTCTTTGATAACCTTTACCCTGATGCCTTCCCCTGGGAGCACCACTGGTTTCAAGGCATTGGCTAATTGATTGATGTTGAGAACCTGCACTGAATGGACATCTGCAACCTTGTTGAGGTTATAATCATTTGTGAGAATCGCGTACCCGGTCTGTTTGGCTCTTGCGATCAATTTCTGATCCACTTCGTGTATCTCAGGGAAATCGGTTTCATCTATAATTATGTTAACATAGGGCTGGTTGGGTATCTTGTTGAGTATGTCCAGGCCCCTGCGCCCCCTTGTTCTCTTTAGGGAATCAGCGGAGTCCGCTATCATCTGAAGCTCATGGAGCACGAATTCAGGGACTATTAGATCCCCTTCAATGAATCCTGTCTCGCAAAGGTCGGCTATTCTCCCGTCTATTATCACCGATGTGTCCACTATTCCAACCACTTTGGTCTGACCAACCCTCTTGTCCCTGGCCTTGGAAAGATCCTTTGCCTTGAAAGCCCCGAGCCTTACGCCCAGCAATGACAGGATGAACAGGAAATATAGTAACATTGAGGTCTTGATCTCAGGATTTATATTAAGTGATCCAATGATTGCCCATATAATCAGAGTCAATATCGCGGCCACGCAAAGACCTATCACACCGCCGATTATCTGGTCCGTCTTGGTTCTTAGTAGACCATTAAAGACACTGATCGCTATTATACCCACAAGAACGCCCACCAAGAGCCATAAACCCGCGATAGGTTGCAAACCGTAGAGATTATAACCAATAAATGCGCCCAGTAGTGTGGAAGAAACAAATAAACCCGCCGCGACCGGCTTTTCAGGCATCGTCCAAGTTCCTTTCTCAGCGGGTTTTGTGGGAAGGTTCAAACGGGGTTTTTATGAAATACTTATCAAGCGTCAGAGGATTCTTCCTTTGCAATGGTGTCTCTAAATATTTCCTGAATACGATTCTCCATATCATTTTCAGTGATATCGTTGGCAATGGAGAGCTCCTTGATCAAAAGATTCCTCGCCTGGTCAAATAAACGCCTTTCCCCGTGGGAAAGATCCTTGTTTTGCTTCAACAGGCTCAGGTCTCTGAACACCTCTGCGGCTTTGAATATACTGCCGCTTCTCATCTTTTCCTGATATTCCCTGTGGCGTCTGTTCCACGTTTGGGTGTCGGTCTTCATTCCCCTTTGTTCCAGTATTTCTATGACAAGGGGGACCTCGTCCATGTTCACTATTTTACGAACCCTGTTCGCCTCAACTTTATCCACAGGTAGTTTGATTACCGGCCTTTGGTTGGCGGTCTCTATTTCTGTTTCCAGGATATAGCAGAGTTGGTACGAACTACCGATCCTCTCCTTTTTAATGTCAACTATGCGAGCTACTCCATGGATCGGATAAACGACCATCTCACCGACCTTGAACGCCACATCTTCGATATTCGGTGATGGGCTTATGTCGGCTTTATCGATTACGGCTGTGTCATTGCTTAGTGTCATCGTTGCCTTCTACGGTGAGATTGAGTTGTTTTGATTTTTGGTAGGGATGTGATAAGGTTCCCCCACTGTGAGTACACCCTCTGTCGGCCATCGATCTGAAGGGAGAATATACAAGGTATTGTGGTTTGTCAACAAAAAAGCACAATATGGAGGGAACATGGGATCTCATATACTCTGCCTCGTAACTATTGATAATCAGGATAAAGGCCTTGAAATATCCAGGCGCCTGGTCGAAAAACGGTTGGTGGCCTGTGTTAATATTGTCCCTAAAATTACCTCGGTTTATCTATGGAAAGACGAAATCTGCGAGGACACCGAACAACTGCTCATTATGAAGACCACCCTTGAACTTTATCCGAAACTCCAGGACACTGTCAAGGAACTACATCCGTACGAGGTTCCTGAGGTTATCGCTTTCAGCATTGATAAAGGGCTTCCTGAGTACCTCAATTGGATCGTGGACTGCGTAAAAGATTTTGAGGCCTGAAGAACTATTAAGAGCAGGCGCCCAGGAACTGGGACTTAATATCAGGGCTGAGACTGTTGACCACATTCTGGAACATCTGGAGCTCATACGTTTTTGGCGCACTAAATTAAACCTCACAACCGTCCATGACTACAATGGGGCCATAATCCACCATTTTCTAGACTCCCTGACTATTTCCAAGGTCCATTATCCTTCGCGCGGTTCGACACTTTTGGATGTTGGAACAGGCGCAGGTTTCCCAGGGCTGGTACTGAAGTCCCTGTGGCCGGAGCTCGATATCACTCTACTTGAAAAGAGCTCCAAAAAGATAGTTTTTCTAAAGAAGGTCTGCCATGAGCTGGGATTCCAAGGAGTGACATTCCTGAACATGACCTTGGATTCATTGGCCAAAAGTCAAGGTGGGTCAACATATGGG
>CAZFJT010000202.1:0-6214 GCA_964519135.1 uncultured Syntrophales bacterium
CCCTTCACTCCGAATATCTAGTTTATTATTCCCAAAATAAATAATCCATTTTCTGATGAATTCTCTTGAGTGTGATTCATATATGTGTCATATTTATCTCTTTACCAAACTCCTTGCCCAAGAGGGCTTGAAATCCGTAAGGAGGAAGAATGAGGCGTTACGAAAGCGTCGTTATAATCGGCGCAGAAATGACCGATGATGACATCAGAAGCTTTGCCGAAAGATACGGGGAGATAATCAAGAACGGTAACGGTGAGGTGATAAAACTAGATGATTGGGGCATTAAACGCCTCGCCTATCATGTGAAGAAACAGGAAAAAGGCCGTTACATTCTATTTGACTATCTGGGTCAGCCTGAACTGGTTACAGAATTGGAACGCAGGTTCAGGATATCAGAAGAAGTGATGAAATTCATCACAGTCAAGATAGAAGACGAGGTGGACCCCGAAGCCCTAAAAGCCAAGATGAGGGCTGAAAGGGAAGCCCGTGAGGCCCCTGCCCAGGAAGCGGAAAGACCTGAGCCCCAGGATGCGGAAAAAGCCCCTGAGCCTGTTGAAGAGCCGCCGGCGCCAGAAGAAAAGGGTGATAGCAAGGAATCAGCAGAGGCCACAGCAGAAGCCCCGGAGTCCCCAGCCCCGGAGCCCCCTACCCCGGATCAGCCCCCTGACGGTGAAGTTCCTGAAGAACCTCAAACACAAACCGAAGAGAGCGCGGAAGATAAAAAGGAAGGAGGACAATAATGCCAAGACCTCCGAAAGGACGCCGAGGCGCGTTTCCCAGGACCAAAGTTTGTAGATTTTGCGCGGACTCCTCGATGACGATAGATTATAAGCGCCCTGATATACTCAAGATGTTTATAACCGAAAGGGGCAAGATAGTGCCCAGAAGAATATCCGGAGCATGCGCTAAACATCAAAGGCGTCTGACCACAGCAATAAAAAGGGCCAGAAATATTGCCCTGCTGCCGTTTACAGTGCCAAGAAGATAGATACTGGAGATGAACAATGGACATCATACTTCTTGAAAATATAGATGATCTTGGAATAGTCGGTGAAGAGGTCAAGGTCAAGGACGGATACGCCAGAAATTACCTCTTGCCGCAAAAATTGGCCTGCATGGCCACTCAAAAGAACAGGAACTTTTACAGCGGAAAAATTGAGGCTGAACAGAAAAAGCTGGCAAAGGCCAGGGAATCTGCTGAGACCCAGAGGGAAAAGCTAGAGGAGGTGTCCCTCACCTTCACCAGAAAATCTAAAGAAGCTGACACCAGACTCTTTGGATCTGTAACTAACGCTGATGTGGCCAAGGAGCTTATTGAAAAGGGATATGAGATTGACAAAAAAAGGGTGGCCCTTTCAGAGCCCATTAAGAGGACTGGCGAATATACGGCCTCAATCAGGCTCCATCCCCAGGTTACAGCCGAGATAAAGGTTCTAGTGGAAGCTGAAGAAGAACCGGAATCATAATAGGTTAGCCAGTGACACTAGCCAATGGAGGCGGGACATGGACCCGTCTCCTAGTCCATAAATCAAGCCGGCGCCTGTCTCCAAAGCGCCCGCCCCTAGTATAAGATCAGCCTTTAAATCTTAATTGATATAGCCTTGACCGCCGACCTTGTGGCGGATCCTTGTTTTGCCTTTGAAAGCAACACATTGACCGTGAAGTTCGCATGCCCCTAAAAACACATCGAAATACATAATGATAAAAACATAAGATGAAAGATTACAATAAATCTTACAATATTTGTTCGCAGTATGGAAAAGTCCAGAATCACTAGGGATCGAGAATTCTGGCCAAAGTCTTACTCTAATCATTTCAGAAAGTTACCCTACTTAACATTAATAAATAACGCTTGTCTTAATCCTATGTGTTGATGTATATTGCCCGCCTGGACCATTTTTCCTAACAAATCAGGCAAACTGCCATGTTTATCTATTTGCTATTATTGATTTATTCTGTGCAGCAGTCGCTAGATTAGTATCAGAAATCCCAGGAGAGTCAACTAATTCAATGGCTGAATACCAGGCTTCCAACCAGGATAACAACCCTTCGCTACGCCTGCCGCCCCAATTTCTTGAAGGAGAACGAGCAATACTTGGGGGGCTTTTAATAGATAATTCCGCGCTGTCCAAAGTAATGGGGACCCTTGAAACGGACGACTTCTACAGGGAGGGCAACAGGCTTATCTTCCAGTCCATGAAAGAGCTGTTTGAGCAGAACGAGCCTGTAGATTGGCTGACTTTAAGTGAACAACTGCGCAGGAACGGAACCCTGGAATCCTCAGGAGGCCTTGAATATCTCACGGAACTGTCCGACGCGGTGCCAAGCGCGGCTAATATTCTCCACTACATGCGCCAGGTAAAAGAAAGGTCCATTTTACGCAAACTCATAGGAGTAACCGCAGAGATCAGTACACGATGCTATGACCAGGATATTGAAATAGACGAATTTCTGGACGAGGCCGAAAAGTTGATTTTCCAGATAGGTGAGACGAGATTGAGCACAGGGTTCACCCACATTGAGCCTCTGATGAAATCCAGCCTGAAAACCATCGAAAGCCTATATGATAAAAAAGAACATGTAACAGGCGTGCCTTCAGGCTTCAAGGATCTGGACAATCTCACGGCAGGTTTTCAGTCTGGAGACTTGATCATAGTAGCCGGCAGACCCTCAATGGGAAAGACTTCTCTGGCCTTGAATTTTGCCATGAACGCTTCTGACGTGGAAAGGGAGGATCAAACCCCCATAGCGGTTTTTTCATTGGAAATGAGTAAAGAACAGTTGGCTTTGAGGCTCCTTTGCGCAACCGCGCGCGTCAACCTGAAGAGTCTTAGGACAGGCTACCTGTCCCGTGAAGATTGGTCGGCCCTTGCCCTTGCCGCTGGTAAAATTTCGGATCAGCCAATATTCATAGATGACACACCGTCAATCAATACACTGGAGATACGGGCCAAGGCCAGGCGACTGAAAAAGGAACATGGGGTGGGGCTAATAGTCGTGGACTATCTTCAATTGATGAAAGGTGGCTCAAGATCGGAATCAAGGGAGAAGGAAATCTCCGAAATCTCCAGGTCTCTCAAGGCCCTGGCCAAGGAGTTGGACACCCCTGTTGTGGCCCTTTCGCAGCTTAACAGAAAAGTTGAAGACAGACCCAACAAAAGGCCCCAATTGGCTGACTTGAGGGAATCAGGCGCAATTGAACAGGACGCGGATGTGATAATCTTCCTTTACAGGGACGAGGTTTACAATAAGAGCGAGGATAATCCCAAAAAAGGTGAAGCTGAGATAATAATAGGTAAACAAAGAAACGGGCCGATAGGAACTGTTTCCGCTTACTTTGACGCGCAATATTCCACTTTCAGACAAAGATCATTCAGAGAAGAGCCCGCTGATATTGATGATTCCATACTCTCTTCCTTGTAGGCCGCTTAAGATAAGGTTCTTGGGTTGTATGTTTAAATAATTGGGGATGGGGCCATATGGCCTGGAACGCCATACTGACTATAAATCCGCTCTCATCTATGTTGCGCCTGTAAAGTGATATCCGCGCCGGTCTATACCAAAGGAATTATGCCCCCACGCAGAGCGTAAGCTTCGCTATGCGTGGGTGATTCAAAAGTAGCGGTTTTACAGCCTCGAAAAGCTCATTGATTGGCTGCGTGCCTACCGGTTAGCTTTCTTATGTCACCTTCGGTAAATTCCACTCCATACTCTTCCATCAGCTCGTTCTCTACCCTGACAAGCTCTTCGAGCTTTATGTCCGCGCCAAACACACCAATAGCCATATCCTTCGAGTCTCTGATCGGACTTGAAACAGTTATACACATGGCGCCAGTGATCTTGGAGGTATAAGGGCCGAAAATGTGGGTCTTACCATCTTTCAACGGGCGGATGAACCATTCCCTATCAGAAAAGTCCTCTTGGTCGGCAAACTGCGAATACTTGGATTTTTCAGTTATATCAGTAATGTTTCTGGTTATCTTCTTGCCCTCCATATCAGCCACATAACAGAACTGAATAAACGGATACTTAGTGATGAAGCTCTGCATTGCCTTCTCCATCCTCTCAGAGGCCCCGGACCTTATATCATCACCTGAGATGAACCACTCCACAATCTTGAAAGCCATTTCTTCCGCTATGAGCTTCATCCTATCCCAATCGGAAATAAACAGTTCAGGCAAGTACCTCTTTACCATTGCCAGCATCTCTTTGTCCGACATGGACGTGACTCGACCACCATCGTACTGGCGCATTATCTGCGCATAGATCTTCTGAACACTGGGATGGTTCTTGCTGATCTTTTCCTCTTCAGGAACTTCCAGCTTATGGTTAATCCAGTGGGCTATGCCAGCGACACCGGATTTGTCAGTGACATTAACAATCGGGGGTTTACCCAGGATAGCTGCTGTATCGAATATATTGTATATCTCCTCATTCTTCAAAACACCGTCCACATGAATTCCCGCGCTGGTCGCGTTAAATGACTTGCCAACCAGGGGATAGTTGTCGGGAATGGGATATCCGAGCTCTTTTTCGAAATATTCGGCCATTTCCCCTATGGCGATTGTGTCCATACGATCCAAATTTCCCTTTAATGAACCGTATTCTATCATCAGGGCTTCTATTGGGGTGTTGCCGGTTCTCTCCCCAAGGCCCAACAAGGTGCCGTTGACTGATGAACAACCGTAAAGCCAGGCAAAAACCGCGTTCACAAGACCTTTGTGGAAGTCATTGTGACCATGCCATTCCAACAGATCCTCTGGAACATTTGCGTCGTCTATCATGGCCCTGATGAGCTTGGGAACGCTTCTGGGAAGAGCCGCGCCTGGATAGGTCACACCGAACCCCATTGTGTCGCAAAGTCTTATCTTCACATCCATGCCCGCTTCTTCACGAATCTCCATTAATTTCTGGGCCAATGGGACACAGAATCCATATATATCGGCCCTGGTAACATCTTCAAAGTGGCACCTGGGGACAATCCCCTTTTCAAGGCAAGCGCGCACAATGTCCACATATTTGTCCACAGCCTTTTTTCTGTCCAGGCCCATTTTCAGAAAAATGTGGTAGTCGGACACAGACGTTAATATACCGGTTTCCTTTAAATTCATGGCCCGGACATTGGCCAGATCATCCTTGCTGGCCCTTATCCATCCGGTGACTATCGGATATGGATAGTCTTTCTCCAGGCATTTTGCTACAGCCTCTTTGTCTTTTTTGGTATACAAAAAGAATTCCGACATCCTTATGATGCCCCTTTTCCCGGACATCCTATGGAGAAAGTCGAACAGGTCCGATATCTGCTGTACGGTAAATGGAGGCCTGGCCTGCTGTCCGTCCCTGAAGGTGGTGTCAGTGATCCTGAAGTTCCTTGCCGGATTTATGGGCATGATGGCAAAGTCAAAATCGACCCTGGGGATATCTGTGTACGGGAAAATGTCCCTCAAGAGATTGGGCTTTTCCACGTCCCTAATGAACCGTTCCTTATTCCACTTGTTGAACTCGTGGTACAAAACTCCTTTTTTTGCGTCCCATGTAGCCATATCGTTCTCCTTTTAAGGGACATTTAACTGTCCGGCTTTTCTTAAATTTCTTTGCTAATCCCGATGGTTCCCGTGAAAGACATTACTATTTGGTCCCCCTATCCTAGAAAATATTTTTTCGTACTATTTTATATATTTTTTTAACTAGTTAGAAAGCATATCCCATGATCACCACCCTTGATGATCATTTTTTTGCCGGTTTAAGTCCCAACTCCTTCAATTTTTTGGGATCAACTTCTGTGGGCGCTCCAGTCAAAGGGCATGTGGCTCTTTGTGTTTTCGGAAACGCGATAACATCTCTTATTGATTCTGAACCTGTAAGAATGGCCAACATCCTGTCCAGACCGAAAGCTATTCCACCATGGGGCGGAGCGCCAAATTTAAGGGCTTCCAATAGAAAACCAAACTTTGATTCCGCTTCCACCTCACCTATGCCCAAAGCGTCAAAAACCTTTGACTGAACATCCTGTCTATGAATCCTTATACTTCCCCCGCCTATTTCCGACCCATTGAGCACGAGATCATAGGCCCTTGATTTCACAGACGCAGGATCGGTCTGCAAGAGATCCAAATCCTCTTCCCTCGGAGAGGTGAATGGATGATGCATTGCTGAGTATCGTTGCTCATCCTCGTCCCACTCGAACATCGGAAAGTCGGTTATCCAAACCAAT
>CAZFJT010000203.1:0-6190 GCA_964519135.1 uncultured Syntrophales bacterium
GCGCGACGGTATCCATGAGGACCAAGGAACAGGCCCATGACTATCGTTATTTTCCGGATCCTGACCTGCTGCCCCTAAGAATCGAACCTGAACTGATTGACAAGGTCAGAGACGATTTACCCGAGCTGCCCAATGAAAAGAAGATCCGCTTTTCCCAACATTACGGCATCCCTCAGTACGACGCGGGTGTGCTAACAGCTTCAAAGGAATTGGCCGAGTATTTTGAGGAAACAGCAAGACTATTTAACAACTATAAGCAGATCAGTAATTGGATCATGACTGAGCTGTTGAGGGAGTTAAAGGGTGAAGAAGAAAGCATTGGAAGATGCCCTGTTACCCCTAAGAAATTGGCTGCTCTTCTTGCCATGATCGAGGATGGAACTATCTCGGGCAAGATCGCAAAAACCGTTTTTGAAGAAGTTTACGCAACAGGCAATGACCCCGCGAATATTGTACAGGAAAAGGGATTAGTACAAGTTTCGGATCAAAGTGAACTTGAAAATATTATATCCAAAGTTCTGGACGATAACCCCAATGAGCTGGCAAAGTATCTTGGAGGAAAGAAGCAACTTCAAGGATTCTTTGTTGGCCAGGTAATGAAGGCGACTAAGGGAAAAGCCAATCCAAAACTCGTTAATCAATTACTTGCCAAAGAGCTGAAAAATAGAGAGAAGTGATTCGCGGCGCTCTGGTGTCCGACTGTTTAAGCAGTTTCTATTTTATGCGCACTGCGCCTTTAAATCATACATATATTTAACTGGAAAACAGCGCGTGATAATAATTACTTATTGACCTAACCCTCCTAAATGTGCATTATTTCAATATATAATACTTGCTATTAGAATTACTTGCATGACGCCGGACCTTTGGGCTCTTAGGTCAGCCAGGTTAAGACTAAACAGGGGTTGGGAGATAGCCTGGATATATTGTGACCGCGTGTTCTTAGCCGGCTTACAACTGGGAGGGAGACAATGAGGACTTTAATAGGGTTGGTTTTAACATGGGTCGCCATATCCATGGTGTCAGTGGTCGTTCCATATGAATCATGGGCTCAACCGCCCTCAACTCCACTTTTTCTTCTTGACGTGTCCCCTGAAGGGGCGCAATCGGAATTTGCCGTTGGCTATTCAGCAAACAAGAGAACCCCATATCAGGATCTTTATTATTGGGATGGTAGGTATTGGGGCGAAAGATATGACTTTGTTTATGGGTACGGCTATGGGTATCAATATGGACATCCCAATAGTTGGGGACAGCCTAGAGATAATTATCGGTACAGTAAGCGTTTAAGAAACAAACATAAGACTCCTTGCGTCTTAGGGACTAATCGGTAAAGAGTCTGAGTAGATTGGCCGGGCTAATCATATTCCCAAGCGTATGAACGCGCTCTAGGCTCACGAAAAAAATACAAATCAGCTCAAAACAGCGTAGAGGTTTAGTTAAACTAAATTTCTGCGCTATTTCTAATTATAGGTTATTCCCCAGGCGCCACGGTCCGCGAATATTTCATCAAAAGGATCAATTTCTCCGAAACATTGTTTATCTCTTCCTATACATACTTGACAATGTTACAGGTTTAATTTTAACATGCTGAGTCGGCCTAAGATCCGATAACCTGCAAAAAGGCCCACACCCCTAGGGTTGATTACCCGGCTGAAGACTCTTATGGAACTCATCCAGCGATCGACCCGTTGAATTGCGGAATGCGGATCTTCCAATTTCCGGAATATAATAAGACATTACGTACTTTAGCGCTGGGTGATCCCCAACTTGACTCAACCCTTTCGCCTGCTGGCGCTAAAGACAATTGAGGACAAATCAAAGATGGATAAACCATTAAACATAGTGATGTACCATTGTGTGAATTTACAACTTTTGCAAAATCGCGGGCACAAGGAATTACAGAGATCCAGACCGGGCCTTAGGATAGTAAGTGTTCCATGTTCAGGCAAAATCGAGGCGCCGCATCTGCTCAAAACCCTGGCTGGAGGAGCGGACGCAGCCCTGGTCCTTGCGTGTGAAAAGAAGGCTTGTAAATTCTTTGAAGGTTCAGCCAGGTCTGAGAAAAGAATGAATTACGCCAAACAATGGCTGGATGAACTGGGAATTGATACCTCAAGATTGGCTTTTGTCCATGCCACTCCAAGGGATGACAAGCAAATTGAGAGAATTCTGGACGAATTTGTGTCCAACCTCGGACCGTTGGCGTCCGATGAGAAAACAACTGAAATGTCCAACGCACAGAAATTTTAATACAAATCTTTAGACAGCCGGGTCCGGAGCCGCAATGATTAAGGATACATATTTCCGGCTCAGGAATGTCGCTGTTCAGGAGTAATATCGTGATAGTTGCTGAACGCAAATCAATAGAAGAAATAAGGCGGATGGTTGCCAGGTATTCCAGAATCCTCGTGGTGGGATGTGATTCCTGTGTGGCTGAGTGCGCGGCCGGTGGAAAACGTGAAACTGCCCTAATGGCTGCGGCTCTGAGGTTATCCTATAAAAAGGACAACTTGGAACCGGTTATTACCGAGGCTTGCCTAGACAGGCAATGTGTCAATGAGTTCATAGGTTTGATTGCTGATCAGGTCCCGGGTCACGATGTTGTTTTGTCCCTTGGTTGCGGGGCCGGAGTTCAAGCCCTTGCTAGAATATACAGGCAAACGCCGATCCTCCCCGCTTTAGACACCCTTTTTATTGGGGAAACCGAGATGAGGGGAATTTGGCGTGAGAATTGCCTGGGCTGCGGGCAATGCAAGCTTGGAAATTTCGGCGCAGTTTGCCCAGTGACCAGGTGTTCAAAGAAGTTGATGAACGGCCCATGTGGCGGTTCCATTGATGGCCGATGCGAAGTGGATAATTCCATTCCATGTGGATGGGACATGATTATAAAGAGGCTAACCGCCTTGAATGAATTAGACAGATTAAATGAATACACGCCGCCTGTTGATTGGTCAACCTCTCATGCAGGTGGGCCCCGTAGTGTAATTAGGGAGGATCAAAAACCGTGAAAACCGAAAGTCAACTGGAAAAAGTCCTGGAAGCTGGGGAATTTGCCGTAACAGCGGAGTGTGGTCCACCCAAGGGATCTGATACTGCGGTATTGGAAAAAAAGGGTAGATCGCTTTTGGGATATGTTGACGCGGTCAATGTAACCGATAATCAGACCGCTATTGTGAGAATGTCATCTTTGGCGGCCTGTTCAGTGCTTAAAGGTATTGGACATGAGCCCATACTGCAGATGGTTACAAGAGACCGGAACAGAATAGCCCTACAAAGTGATATATTTGGAGCGTACGCGCTTGGAATAAAGAACATACTCTGTCTGACCGGAGACCATCAGTGCTTTGGCAACCAAAAACAGGCTATTGGTGTTTTTGATCTGGACTCCATACAACTCGTCAACACTGTCAAGAACATGAGAGACCGTGGAGTGATAATAGGGGAAGAGGCCATACAAGAACCGCCCAGGATGTTCATAGGCGCTGCAGCCAATCCTTTTGCTGACCCTGTTGATTGGAGAGTGAACAGGTTGGCCAAGAAGGTAAACGCGGGCGCTGATTTCATTCAGACACAGTGCATATTCAACTTGGAAAGATTCGAGACATATATGAAGCAGGCCCATGATATGGGTCTTACTGAAAAAACAAAGATCCTTGCAGGAGTAACTCCTTTTAAGAGCGCTGGAATGGCAAAATACATGTCCAAGAATGTGGCCGGAATGGACGTGCCTGATGAGATGATCAATCGTATGGCTGGAACACCAAAGGAAAAGCAGGCTGAAGAAGGAATTAAGATAGCTGTGGAGACCATTCAAAAAGTCAAGGAAATACCCGGTGTGGCCGGAGTGCATATCATGGCCATTGAATGGGAGGAGAAAGTCCCGGAAATAACCTCAGCCGCGGGTCTTGGAAATAGATCCAAATCTTAGCCCAGCAGGGCTTGTGATCTTAGGAATTGATTATTTGACAAAATCAGAATTACGAGAACTTACAAATGCCCAAGAAATACCACATAGAAGTCAAAGAGACGCCCAACAGGTATCCCAAAATAGGCGAATCAGGAATTGTTGATTGGGGAGAAGGCTGCCTTAGATGCGCTGTTTGCGTAAAGACCGAATGCGTTTACGGTGTGTATGATAAAAGGTCATTCTCCACGGATATTCTCGCGGACACAATTGACGAGTTTTGTAAAAACTGTCTCAGATGCGTTCAGGGATGCCCAAGAAGGCTCATACACAAAGTAAGAAACCCTGAATGGGAAATCATGGGAGACGAACTTTATACACCGGAAATAATCAGTATAAATTGGGAGCAAGCTGCAACCGGGAAAATCCCTGTGTCAGGCTCAGGATATGGTGGAGTATTTTCAGGCCCTGGGTTTGATTCCATGTGGACCGACATGAGTGAGATTGTCAGACCCACTAGAGACGGAATCCACGGCAGGGAATACATATCAACAGTAGTGGATATTGGAAGACTCCCGGCCAGGCTGGAGTTTGATTCATCCGGAAATATAATGACCGAGCGATTCCCATTTATAAGACTCCCTGTTCCATTTATATTCGACGCCCTGCCTTTTGGAGACATGTCGGAAGATGTTTGGAAGGCCATCACCATGGCCGCTGAAAGGTTGGATGTGGCTCTGGTGGTCAGAGAGGCCGATTTGACTTCCATTCCACAAGGCACGGCAAAAATCATACCTTTGGTGGAAACTATCGATTCAGCTAAACGACTAGCCCCATCTCATGGGATGATTGAATTATCCGACGCCCCAAATATTGGGGAACTGTGTAAAGAACTAAAGGCGGAATTCACTGATACGATTATATCGGCCAGGATTCCCGCGTCACCAAAATCCGCGGGTCGATGCACGGAGTTGGCCAGCAGTGGAGTGGATGTTCTCCATGTTGTAGCCCCTGAAAAGGGATATTTAGGAGATACCACTGATGGTCTGCACTTAAAGGACATTATCAAGTCGGTCCATGCAGGTCTATTGGCAGAGGGGCTACGGGATCAGGTGACCTTCATAGCTTCAGGCGGCGTTGCCATGGCGGAACATGTTATCAAGGCGTGTCTTTGCGGCGCGAACCTTGTGGCTTTGGATATTCCAATACTTCTGGCCCTTGAATGCAGGGTTTGTAGAAATTGTCTTTATGATGCGGCCTGCCCAGTGAGCATTCACGCAATAGATCCAAATTGGGGCGCACAGAGAATAGAGAACCTAATGGGCGCCTGGCACAATCAATTACTGGAAATGATGGGCGCTATGGGCATTCGCGAGGCTAGAAGACTCAGGGGTGAACAAGGGAGGGTCATGTTTTTCGAAGACCTGGAGGCCGAGACCTTCGGCAGGCTCTTCACCTGATCAGCTATTACATAGGAATTCAATATCATGAAATATAAAAATGTGTGGAGTCAAATACCTGAGCCAAAGGTACAATTAACAAGGTCGAGATTCAGGCATTCCATAGGTAAATACTCAGTAGTAATTTCAGAATCTTGCAATGATTGCCTGAAGTGTGTTGCTGTTTGCCCTGAGAATGTGTTTGAGGTCCAAGGAGACAAGATTTTACCCCCATTGGATCATCTTTGCCTGGGAGTGGAATGCTCCAAGAGATCTGATAGATGTGTGGCCAATTGTCCTGAAAACGCGATCAGGGTCTCCCATAATCCTTCTGCAAAAGCCATTGGAGACAAACGGTGGAGCGCTAATCTCTTAATGAGCGTTTGGTACGCGGCGGAAACCGGAAAACTCCCCAAACATGATTTGGAATACAGGATAGGGGAGACAGAGGGCGGGTTCGACAAGATGCGGCTTCGTTTTCCTGAATCGCCTCCGGATCCGGATATTGATAAATCGGCAATAGATCTTTCTGTTCCATTGAACAAGAGGAAAGACGGACGCCTGGAAGAAGTGATCCCTATACCGGTGTATGGTGGGGGGATGTCCTTTGGATCTATCAGCCAGATGACCATGTTAAGCAGAATGAGGGCCTTTGCCGCGTTTAAATCTTTCTGCTGCACTGGTGAGGGTGGATATCCGGAGGTACTGTATCCCTTTGATGATTATATCATTACCCAAGTGGCCACCGGGCTATTTGGTGTCAGGGAAGAGACCATACAGAGGGTAAAGATCACTGAATTCAAATACGCCCAAGGAGCGAAACCCGGCCTTGGCGGTCATCTGT
>CAZFJT010000204.1:0-4678 GCA_964519135.1 uncultured Syntrophales bacterium
CAATAACTATGCCTATACCGGCTTCAAAGCCCATCCCGGGCTTCAGTCTCTGAATCGCTCTCCAGACTTCGCCTCCAAGTCCTTTGGCGCCGATCATTGCCGCGATGACGACCATGGACAAGGCAAGGAGAATCGTCTGATTCACTCCGGCCCTTATGGTGGCCGCGGCTATGGGTAATTGCAATTTTACCAGCTTTTGATACTTGGTGGAGCCAAACGCGTCCGCGGCCTCGACCAGTTGTTCAGGCACCTGCTGTATGCCTAAAGTGGTCAATCTTATTGCCGGGGGCATAGAGAATATTACCGTGGAGAACATGGCGGATGTGGCCCCAAGGCCAAAGAATGGTATTGCCGGAATCAAATACACAAAAGCGGGCAGAGTCTGCATAAAATCGAGAATCGGCATCACCACGTGATAGAAAGGCCTGTAAATGGCCGCCAATATTCCAAGGGGTATACCCATTGAAACAGCAACCAAAGTTGACAAACAAACCAGTGACAGGGTCTGCATTGTTGGGTCCCACAATCTCAGGTTCCATATAAAGGCCATCCCAAGCAGTGTAAATAAGCTGATTCGAATGTTTCTGGTCAGAAAATAAGCTACTGCTGCAAATATTATTATTGTTACAGGCGGCGGAAGGTATAGGAGAATCGCGGTCAACCCGCGCACCAGAGTTTCGATCATTTCCGCCAGTGAATTTGTCGCGCCCGCCAGATTAGCCGCCAACGCGTCTATTGCCCATTCTATGCCTTTACCCAATGGTATCTTTGGTAACTCAAACGCCATCTGGAACCCCTTCCGCTAAGCCGGCCAACAGGTTGCCGACAACCACGACACCCTTAAGTTTTTTTTCATCATCCACTACAGCCACTGGATCTCTGCTGTCCGCCATTAATGGTAGCATCTCGTTTATAGGAGTATCCAAACTGACCATGCGAATATCTTTTTCAATAAGGCCCTCCCGACTATCCGGATTCTCCTTAAGTATTTTTGCCGCAGTCTCGGCCCTTACCATTCCCAGAATATTTTTATGAGCGTCCACTACAAACATCGTTGAAAGTCCTGCGTCTTTCATTTTTCTAAGCATGGTTCGCGGACCGTCACCCCCATGGGCCACATCATGGACTTTCCTCATCACATACTGGGCTGTGAGAACCTTTGATTTGTCCACATCTTCCACAAATCTTTCCACATATTCAGAGGCCGGGTTGGTCAATATCTGTTCTGCAGTGCCTTGCTGAACCACCCTGCCGTCTTTCATAAGGATGATGCGATCACCGATATTTATGGCTTCATCAAGATCGTGGGTAATGAAGATTATAGTCTTTTCAAGCTTCCTTTGAAGGTCGATAAGCTCGTTCTGCATGTCCTTTCTGATCAAAGGATCCAACGCGCTCAGAGCCTCATCCATGTGGACGATTTCAGGATCCACCGCCAAGGCCCTTGCCAGACCGACCCTTTGCTGCATTCCACCAGACAGCTCATTGGGGTAGCTGGATTCCCATCCATCCAGGCCCACCAAAGTCAAAGCCTTGCCGGCCTTCTCCCTGCGAGCGGCCAGCTCCACGCCCATCACCTCTAGGCCATATTCTGCGTTTTCCATAATGGTCCTGTGGGGGAATAGGGCAAAGTGCTGGAAGACCATCCCCATTCTATGTCTTCGTAGCTGAAGCAGATTCTCGTGGCTCATTCCCACAACTTCTTGACCATCCACGGTTATTGAGCCGGCTGTTGGTTCTATGAGGCGATTGAGGCAGCGAACAAGTGTGGATTTACCGCTCCCTGAAAGTCCCATAATAACAAGAATCTCTCCTCTTTTCACACTGAAGTCCACTTCAGCTATACCAACTGTTTGACCTGTCTGTTCCTGGATTCTTTGCCTGGATTCCCCGGCTTTAACCATATCCAAGGCCTTCTCAGGGTCAGACCCAAAAATCTTGGTCAGATCTTTTACCTCAACAATGCTCATGTGACAAACTCGCTGCTGTTTTCCTCCTTGCTGATAAGAAAAAAAAAAAGGCCCATGTATGCGCGTACATCTTGAGACGCTTCTACGATCACGACCCCCAAGATCGCCAAACCGCGCCTACGCTCCCGGTTTCAGGTCTTAATGGGCTTATTCACTTGTAGCGGAGATTCCAAAACAGGATTAGTATGGCCCAACCATGTTCATACATCATACCTTTTTAACACGAATTATTTCGGTGCGCAACAGGAGGGATTGAAAAAGAAAGGTATCTTATGGGGTTCTGCTGGGCCAACTATTCGTGATACTTGGTCTTATCGCCCTTTAAATTAATATAAGAAGTTTATTATTGATCACTCATAAATTCTCTGACAAGCAATAACGAGTCAGGGCAATCCCTCAGTTGTTGGCGGCAGGGTGGAGAGAGGAGAGAATCTGGGAATGGAAGCAGCGGGAGCCGAACCGGGCGGCGGGAGTCCGATGAGCGAAGTTTGCTGAGCTTGCGAATTTAAACACAGCGAATCGGATCTCTCGCCAACAGGCTCAACGACACGCCCCCAATTACTGAGGTGTTACGCTGCGTTCATGGACAATTTTTATGCGTATGGAAAATCAAATTTTCGGCTCTGAACTCACAGGGAATTTAGCGCCATTGACATTGAGAAAAAAATTGTTCTCATCTTCCCCTGGTTCTATGAATCCGGCAATCTGATAGTACGCGGGTCTTGAAAAGCGAGCGTGAAACCGGCCATTTTTTACCACCGAGTACGGTATGTTTTCCTCTCCTATCCAGAAATTGTCCGGATTGAATTCCTCTTTTGCGCCATCATTCAGCTCAAGCCATATACCGCCATCTTCCGTGTGGATACGCTGAACAACGAAGGGGGCGTCTTCCACATGGACCTGGCATACTTCCCGTCCCAACGCCAATTCATATTTTCCGTCAGGTCTTTTTCTAAGCTTCTCATTGAAAAGCGCGTACACTTGAGGGTGAATTATCTTTGCGTCATTTTGGAACCACTGGCCTTCCTTATCAATAAACAATTTGAGATAAGGGCTCGCGTCAAAAATTTGCTGGTCGTCAATCTTGTCCAATTTCAAATACCTCGAATACTACCACAATCCCGCGAGATTTTTTCGCTTGTGTAAATAAGAATAGGCTTCATATCCCTCAAGGACTTTTTTCACATACAGCCTTGTCTCTGAATATGGGATGGTCTCTATGAACTCATCCACATCCATTTTTCCGCGTTTGGCCCGCCATTTTCTGACCTTTCTTATGTCCGCGTTGTACGAGGCCACAGCAGGAACTATCTCATTGTCGAAACTCTTGAGATTGTCTCCAAGGATGCTCGCGCCAAATCCAATGTTGCTCTCAGGATCTAAAAGCAACTCTGTGAGATCGCACGTTTCAATCTTATTTTCCGAGCATTTTTGGGCTGTGCGGGGCATTACCTGCATCAACCCAACAGCCCCGGCCGGAGATACGGCCTTGGAATTGTAAAGGCTTTCCTGTCTCATTACCGCCCATATGAGAAACGGATCAACAGAGTGCCTACGGGCCATCTTCAGGGTCTGGTCCTTGTGCGCGCAGGGAAAGGCAAGCTCTATAAATTTTGGAGGAGCGTCTTTTGGAGGACTTGTCAAATAATTGCCGAACACTGAGTACAATACCCGCCTTGCTTTGTGGTACTCTTTGGCGGAATATGCGGTAGACGCCATAAGGAACGCAACAGGGTGATCGTTCTTCATGGACGCGGGAAGGTCTTCCAGATTCATAACCGCAAATTCATGAAGTCCCACATCATTGAGCTTCAGGGCAGCCTCTATCCTGGGATTGTCCAGGTGGCTCTTGGTAAGTTCAATGCTTGGAAAACCCGTCTTAATGAAATCATAAGCGGAAAACCGCACGCCATTATCTTTTAGTATTCTGGCGGATTGTATGCCGTAATAACTCAATGGGGCATCTTTGGCCAACTCTAAAAAGCCCTCTTCCGCGTCATTGAATCCATCGGATTTTTGTTCGGACCTGGCCCGCCAGTACAGAGCCGCGGACTTTAAGCGCCGATGGTTCGTTTTGAGGCGTACCTTTTCAAAGGTTGCGCCGGCCAAGGAATATTTGTTTGCCAAGTACCTTGACCACGCAAGCTTCCAAAGTGCGTCCACTTGGAACGATGCGCTTATCTTGTGTCCTAGCAGCCTTTTGAGTAATTCTTCCGCTTCTGAATATTGCCCCCGTTCCATATGAAACGCCGCAAGATTATATAAGGTCCGTCTTTTGTACGACGCGGGGCCTTCTCTTATTATTGCCTTGCAGCAGGTCAAAAATTTATCGTCATCATCGAGTCTCCAGAAAATCAGGCTAAGTAAATGGAGTGTCTCTGGTCTGTATTTATTGGCTTTGTCCTCTTTTAATATTTCCTTGCAAATGCTGATCGCCTTATCATTATGCCTGGCTTTGAACATGCACCGCGCTAGCTTGAACTTGATTCCAAGGTCGTTGGGATTTTTTTTGAGATAGATTTTGTACATTGTGGCGGCTTTTTCGAACCTACCTTTAACAAAGAGCTTTGCCGCGCGTTTCAATCTTAAGTCGTCAGAGTAATTTGGTGGTGGAATTTTCTTGGTTACAACCAAATCAGCCAGTCTGCTCGCCGCCCTCAGGCCCGCCAATGAAGCGGGATATTCAAAATACAATTTTCCATATAATT
>CAZFJT010000204.1:4688-6177 GCA_964519135.1 uncultured Syntrophales bacterium
GTCTCGAAATCATTTATATCTTGATGTAATTGTGCGGCCTTGAAAATCAGCTCCGGTTTTTCACTGTCTCTTGCTTTTCCCACTAATCTCTTAATTATCTTTAGAGCTCGGGTGTCATATTGCAGGCTCATGGCCTCAACCAATAGATTTAGAGCTGTTTCCTTGTACACTGGCGAGATGCCCGCTTTCAGCCGTTTAATCAGATAGGATTCCGCTATTTCCGGGCATCCCAGTTTGAGATAATTCCTTGCAAGTAAAATTGTCGCGACAGGGCCAAAGGTTTCATCCCCAAGGGCCAGCCGCCATGACTTTAAAGCCGAAGCGGTTCTTCCCTGTTCAAGTTCGTTCTGGGCCCTCTTCATCAAGGAAGCCGCGTCTTTTTCCTGGCTCAATACTTGATGTGGTCCGAATATTACTATTGAGACCAGAAGAATATATTGGGCAAAGATCCTGAATTTATTGTATGATCTATTGAATGCGGTCAATCCGCGTCTCCGTGCGTATTCGCGCGTATGAGCTTATTAAAGATATTTGGTAATTGTACAGCTTTTCAGGATATTGGTCAAGCTATTCTTAGACAAACTGGATACTTGTAATACAATACTCATCACGGTATTAATAAAAAAATATATATGACTTTAATGGCGGCGTTTATCCCAGCATGAGCGCCCATTACAACTATTAATTGAACTTTAACCCAGGGAACTTTGGCAATCATACGATCCCAGCGAATTTATCCTAACAATTATTATAGTATAGCTCGGCGTTATAATGTCAAGCCCATGGGATGATGGACCGGATGGTTAAACTTTACTTTTTGGTCAATTTAAGCCAATGTTGTCTGAGTGATCACTCTGATATTATTGAAAAGGTACTATGGAATGTGCGGAAAAACCACAATTAGATATATATTTCTAACTCTTTTGATCATAGGTATTAGCAATAATTCTTTTTTTGCCTGGGCCGATGATCGCCTGTCGGATGAGAACCGTGGAAATTATGGAGATAGAGTTTGGATAGTGGTCAATTTATTCAATGGCGCCACATCCAAACAAGCCCGTTTGGTGAGAGACACACTGGATAGGCTGGGCGCCCCTGGCCGCGGGATAGTGGTCCCGTACGCGAAAATGACAGTGGAAAACGCAGACCGGCTGAAACCTGTTTTTATTGCCATGAGTCCAAACGGTATCCCCTGGTGCAGGTACAGGGGCAAAAATGGAGAAAATCTTAAGAATTTTTTCCATGATCTTAAAATTATTATTGAGGATATGAAGATCCCGGTGATCGGTATATGCGGCGGCCATCAGGCCTTGGCTCTGGCCTTTGGGGGTAAGGTGGGCCCAATAAGGGGCGGGGAGGACGATTGCTTCCCATATGGCGACAATCCCACAGAGCGTGGTCGCCACAATGTGGTCAGGCTCATGGAGGACCCCATATTCATGAGCATGGGGCCCGAACTAAATATGGTCCAGAATCATTACGATGAAGT
>CAZFJT010000205.1:0-1020 GCA_964519135.1 uncultured Syntrophales bacterium
CGCCTGCGGGGTACAGTCAGTGGCTAGGTTCAAAACACGGCATAAATAATGTGAGATGCGGTGTGTGTCATGGAGACGCCCAGAATTATAGGGCAAGACCGGATAAAAAGGTATGCATGGGATGCCATTCCCAACAGGTCAAGAATATGCCTTCTCAGGCGCTGGTCACCAATTGCTCGTTCTGTCATAAGGGGCATTGGTTTACTGTGCATAAAATCGACGCATACAAAAGATTTTCACCTGATAATACCAAGAGATTCAATGTGCCCGGATTCTGAGACAGGGTCTTCATGGGATAAGCCTGGAGGATAATATGAATATAACTAGAAGGGAAATGATAAAACTGTCAGCCGCAAGCTTTGCCGCCGCCGCGTTGAACATTCCTGTCAATGGTAAAGCGCAAGCCCAAGACCAGCCCATAGAAGTGGATAAGTGGATAAAAGGGGCGTGCAGGTTCTGTGGCACAGGATGCGGAGTATATCTTGGAGTAAGAAATGGTAAGATTGTCGGAATAAGAGGTAATCCAGAGGCTGTAACCAACTTTGGATTCCTGTGTGTCAAAGGATTCAAGGGATATATGAGCATGTATCATCCTGACAGGCTGCTATATCCCCAGATACGTAAAAAAGACGGGACATTCAAAAAGATTACCTGGGATGAGGCCCTTGATACTGTCGCCAATAAATTTACTGAATTGCAGATGAAGCACGGCAAGGACGCGGTAGCCTACTATGGTTCCGGCCAGTGTATGACCGAGGAGAGCTATACCTTCAACAAGCTGTGGAAAGGGGGCTTCAGCTCAAATATGGTGGAGGGCAACCCAAGGCTTTGCATGGCCTCGGCTGTTGGCGGATATGTGACCACCTTTGGAACTGATGAGCCTGCAGGTTCATATTCCGACATAGAAAAGGCCCGGACGATTTTTCTTGTTGGCTCAAACACGTCCGAATGTCATCCCATAATATTTCGGCGAATTGCCAGACGTAAACTCAAAGAACCTGACAAGATAAATGTAATAGT
>CAZFJT010000205.1:1030-6174 GCA_964519135.1 uncultured Syntrophales bacterium
GCTTCCGGCTGATCCAGGGACCGATCTGGCGGTATTCCATTGCATGGCCCGTGAGATCATCAAGAACGGATGGACTGACCAATTTTTTGTGGATAATTTGTGCAGGTTTACAACTGGTAAAGAGATTGTCGGATTCCAAGGATATAAAGATTTCCTGGAACAATTCACCCCAGAGGCGGTGGAAAAACTGACCCGGTGTCCAGCGGCCAATATAAGGGAGGCCGCGCGGCTCTTCGGCAGTCAAGGACCGGCCATGAGCCTGTGGACAATGGGTTTGAATCAACGCACAAGAGGCGTCTGGGCGAACAACCTTGTGCACAATCTTCATCTGATCACAGGTAATATATGCAAGGAAGGGGCTGACTCATTTTCCCTTACAGGCCAGCCAAACGCATGTGGCGGAGTTAGGGAGACAGGTTCATTGTGCCATCTATTGCCAGGCACAAGACCTGTTGCAAACCCCGAGGTCAGGGCCCAGGTTGAGAAGTCATGGAACATACCAGAGGGAACAATAGATCCTAAGCCGGGGTTTCATACAATGAAGATGTTCGCACATCTCGGCCGGGAAGATGACACATCAAAGCCCATAAAGGGGATGCTTGTAAGCACCACAAATCCGGCCCAGTCCTTGCCCAATGGCCATAAGTACTTCAAGGGTATGGAAGATTCGTTTCTGGTGGTTTTGGACATTTTTCCGACAAGAACCACCCAATTTGCCGACATAGTGCTTCCAGCGGCGTTCATCTTTGAAAAGGGAGGAGTGTACGGATGCTCGGAACGCAGGAGCCAACTAACTGAAAAATGCGTTGATCCCCCTGGAGAGGCAAAGCCGGACCTCTGGATAGCCGCGCAGCTCGCAAAGAGGATGGGATTGGATCAGTTGATCCCCTGGCATGGGGAAGACCCTACTGAAAATTACAAGATGGCCTGGGATGATTATAGAAATTGTGTAAAGATGACTGAGCACACTTTATACGGGATTACCTACGAGCGGCTAAAAGAGAGCGAAAAGGGCTTGCAATGGCCTTGTCCCACAGTTGATCATCCGGGGACGTCCCAACGCTATGTTAGGGGATATGACCCCCTGATGGATATGCCCGAGATCGTTGAAGTGCCTGCGGACGCACAGATATATTTCTATGCCGATAAAAAGCACGAAGGCAAGGCAAACGTCTTCCTCAGGCCGTACAAGGGCCCTGAAGAGCCACCGGACACGGATTATCCATTCTTCCTTACCACAGGAAGGGTCATAGAACAATGGCACACAGGGACTATGACAATGAGGGCGCCTGAGATCGCAAGGTCTCAACCGAACGCATATGTTGAGATAAATCCAAAGGACGCGGCGGCGTACAAGATAAAAAACGGCGATATGGTAAAGATCATTACCAGGCGGGGATTCAATATCCTACCAGCGAGGGTTATCAAGGCGTCATTGCCGGGAATACTCTTTGTCCCCTGGTTCGATCAGGATTGGAACAGGATGATCAACAGGGTGACCATAGACGCGTTTGATCCAGGCTCAAAACAGCCTGAGTTCAAGATATGCGCAGCAAAGATCGAACGGGTGGGGGATCCAAAGGATGTGGCGGATATGGTTATTATCTCGGATTTGAACACGCGTTTCCCCATAAAGGTTTAGGAGCGTAAATTGATTATAACAGGTAGCGCTCTATTTGTTGAGCCGGACAAGTCGGAAAAGGTGAAGCAGGGTTTGGCCGGCTTTCCTGAAATTACATTTCACTGTGAATCACAGTCTTCCCTGGAGATGGTAGTAACCATAGAAGCCGAGGGAACAAGGGACCTGGACAGGATATGCTCTGAATTGAAGAGCAGAATGCCTGAGATTGTGGACATTGCGCATCTTTATGTTAATTTTGAGGATGAGGTGGAAAGGATCAGCGGGTGTTTTTCCAGAGCTGATGACAGAGAGAAGCCCACATACTGGGAATAAGGAAAAGTGGATAGCGACAAACCCAGTGGAATAATATCAATATTAAAGAGCATTTTTATACAGGGAAAGAATCCTTTAACGGACAACTATGAGATCAACAAGCTGAGACCTCCGGGCGCCATAGAAGAGCCTCAATTCATGGCCCTTTGCATAAGATGCAACAGGTGCTTGGAGGTTTGTCCATACTCCTCAATAATAAGGGACGGGATCGGGCCCACCATAGGAACACCCTATGTAATGGCTGAAGAAAAGGCCTGTTACCTTTGCATGGCCTGTTGTCGTTTGTGTCCCACAGGGGCTTTGAACCGGGACCTTAAAGATCCTGAAAAGGTCAAGATGGGAAAGGCCGGAATAGACCCGGAGATTTGTTACAGCCACATATTCCTTAAGCAGGATAAAATCCCTGAATTTTCCACCCAAAAAATCGGCGCCCTGTGCAATACCTGTTACAATGTTTGCCCCTTTCCTGAAAAGGCAATAAAGCTAAAAAACAACTTGTTCCCTGTTGTGCTGGATGGATGTGTTGGATGCGGCGTCTGTGTGGAGAGATGTCCCACAAGGCCTAAAAGGGCCATCAATATTGTACCATCGGGTATGGGTAAAAGGGATGACGCGGGCTTCTATTTCAGAAAGGCAAAACAAAGATACCAAAGTGATGGCCAAAGCCCGGTGGAGCCAAGCCATAAAGGACCTCTAAAAGGCGACCTATTGCTGGAAAAAAAGCAGCGGATAGAAGGCGCAACAGACAAACCTGTGTTCGATTTTCCTTACGACGTTCCAGACACAATAGAGGAATGGGAATGAGATTGCCCACACTAAGGCGAATGTCCCAGGTGTCGGTTTTCTTAATTATGTTCCTGATTCCTTTAGCGAATCTATACGAGATATACTTTGTTACAGGCACATTCTACGCAATTAATATAGGGGGGTTGGGCATAGCCGATCCGTCCGCGATCGTTCAATCCATCTTTGCCGCGGGCAAACTTACGATCCCATTACTAAGCGCGGCCCTTTTTCCAATAATTCTAGCTCTTTTATTGGGTCGAGTCTGGTGCGGGTGGATGTGTCCATATCATCTCATTGCCGATGTTGTGGCCTGGATAAGGAGCAGGGCTCAATCCTTCAGAGTTAGAGAGCCAAAACGCCGCCTACCTGTATCAATGTCCTTTCACGCAAATATCTCCAGATTCGGATTTCTCATTTTCGGGACCGCTTTGGCCGGCGCAATAGGAATACCTGTTCTAAACTATGTGAACGCTCCGGGCATAATAAGCGCAGAGGCAATGGTACTCATAAAAGAGGGCTTCTTCTCTGTTGAAATAATATTCATAATTATCTTAGTAGTCTTGGAACTCACATTCTTGCCTCGATTCTGGTGTAGGTTGTTTTGCCCGACAGGAAGTGTTATTTCCATTTTCAGGTTGAAAACAACCATGGGTGTGGTCAACACCATAAAAGCCCCAAAGAATCCATGCTGCAGTGATAATTTTTGCACGTCGGTGTGTCCAATGGGATTGCGACCATTTATGGAAGGAAGGGATCTCTTGTGTACAAACTGTGGACTATGTATCGACGCATGTCCCCATGATCGTCTAGGTTACAGAGGTTTTTCCCTATGAATCTCCAAGGGATTTATATTTCCGTTTCAGCCGACACCTGGATAAATTACTTAAAACCGGTAATGTGAATTCTTGGCAAATGACGTGCGCAGCTTTCCTCTTTTCCCCTAAATGTATTTGTCTGCGCAAATAGAAGAAATTAATGAAAAATGCGACCAATGCCATAAATCATAAGCTATATCTAACCTTTGCATAATTCTCATGAATTCAAAAAAAGCGCCTAACGAGCCATAAGATCTTTTGATGGGGAAAATATTTATGTTAGTATGTTTCTATCTTATGTTGACTGATAAATTATTATTCCAGAAAACAACAACGCTACATCAACACACCATATAGATAGAATCGGCTAACGCTCCCTTATTAATATAGGGCGAGGTTAGACTTAAATGATCAAACCAGATCCAAAACAAAACGAGATCCCTATTAAAACCCTGAAAACCAATAATAAACTCTAACAATAACAGAGCGCTCGTAAAATGGACCCCAAGATGACGGATAATAAAGCTCGAGATTATGGCATAGTGATCCAACTCCTAAAAGACAATCAGGACTTCCTAATGGAGAGACTGAGGGACTATGCTTTGGATCGTGGGTACACAAAGTACACCTCCACTCTGAAAGAAGCTTGGAGACTGTCGGTGGTTGGACTGACCGAGGCCCTTGAGCGGGCTGTAAAGATCCATTCCGCAGTTCCGGAGCTTAATCCTGAAGAAGATTACCGGGCTGATCCTTTGGCGGAATTCGGATCCATTGAGGCCCAGAGACACCGTGAAAGAGGTATTGACCTGGCGATGTTTCTTGGACTTTTTAAATATTATCGTCAGTCTTTCCAGGATACTATAGCTGTGGCTGAGCTTCCGGTTGATGAAAAGGACGCATTCCATCTATTTATAAACAGGGTATTTGACAGGATTGAGATAGGAATTTCTTCTGAGTGGATACTTGTAAGCGATGAAGAGGCAATGGAAGAACTCCGGTACACAAACAGATTCCTGGTGAATGAAAAAAACAAGTATCTAACAATATTTGAGAGTATTGCCAAGCCGGCTTTCTTTTTGGATTCAAACCATAGTGTGGACAATATCAATAGAGCGGCTTCAGTGTTTTTGGGTAGATCTGATGTGCCGGGCGCTGAATACTACTGTCGTTTAAGGGACCGGAATTTTGAATTCAAGGATCAGGAGATGGAGGTAAGTTCCTATACAGGATGCTTACAACATGAGAGCCTTGGCAAGGTATTGCCTTGGTTGGCTAAAGATCTTGAAGAGTTTTCAGATTATTCCGATCAAAGCAGGATAGTTGAAAAAACCGTTTCCATAGGATCAAAAGACAAACACTTTGAAGTTCAGTTCATGAAGATGTTGGATTTAAGCGGGAAATTCGCGGGCGCGGTTGTTGTTATCGATGATATCACAAGGAGAAAGGTTGCTGAACAAGATCAGGAGAGATTGATAGAGGAGCTTCGCAAGGCATTGGCTGAAGTCAAGCAAATCAGCGGCTTATTGCCAATATGCTCTTCTTGTAAAAATATACGCGATGATAAGGGATACTGGCAAAAGGTGGAATCT
>CAZFJT010000206.1:0-3315 GCA_964519135.1 uncultured Syntrophales bacterium
AAACAGGAATTGCCGTCTTTGCGAAACGCATATCAGCGTCTTGATATTCCCTAAATACCTGAGAGCTGGTCCGAGCTGAATTGTTCTTCATTTCCAGGTAGACAATAGTGCCCTTATCGTTCTTTGGACCACCCTGTGCAACCCAGTCGTGAGATCCTAGATATGCATGAGAGAACATAATGTTATGGGAATATATCTTGAAATCATCAAACATCCTTGACGTAAAGAAGATTCCTTCCCCACTGTGGTTTTTTGGATCAGTGGTTACTTTTCCTTTACTTAGCTCCAGCGGAGCGTGCCTTTCATCGGCCAACCCCAGTTCTCTTGTGATTTTCTTGAAAATCCCTTCGCCGTCGTCATAGATATGTATTCTAGTGGACCCTGCCGTTCTCTTAACATCAACTACAACAGCGGTTCCTCCCGAATGGTCAATGGCGTTGTTTACCATCTCCGTAATCCCGTGCTGCCATATTCTGGTAATATTCTCCGGGAGCCCTTCTAAAATTGGAGAGATATCCTGTAGCCAGACAACATCTTCCTTTAGGTTCTCATCCAGCTTGTATACAAAATTACGGGAAACCAGCGGCGCCAGAAAATACTTTCTGTTTCTTGTTGAGCCCTCTACCGCCAGCGCTCCCTGCTCAACGAGCTTCTTGATATGTTTATTCACGGCTTGGCGGGTAATACAAAACTTCTCAGCGGTTAGGTTCGATATACCCGCGCCGTGGGCTGAAACATTGTCGAGGATAAATTGGCGAATGGTTTCTCCGCGCTTTCTAAGTTTCACCACTCTACTTTCCTTCCTTTGTCAACCTTACTAACTGTTATTGTCAACCATACCGTTGCAATTGTCAACCCTTTATCTCAATAAGTACAGAAAATCTGTGTCTTAGACTGAAAAGCCCTTGTATGTCAGATAAAGGCGGATCGGTTTTTTCATTTCATTCCTGTTAGTGTAAGGTGATTAATACTTGCCACAATCCGATATACAGGCTATCTTGCCATTTTGTCGGCCGGGTTCCCCCTGGAAATCTCTGGATTTGGCAAAATTTCGTTTGAAAGGACCATGAACAATGGATGGCCAAACTAATTGGGCTGAGGCCTTGAGAATAATGATCACCGGATTCGGCGCAGTTGTTGTGATCATGGTAATATTGGCGATAGTTACCCAAATAGTGGGAAAGATAGTCCAGAAGATAGAAAAACCTAAGGAAGAAAAAGGCAAATCGGGCTCATAAGGAGAGTATGAATAATGTTGCTTGGAGCTCAAACAGGGAAATTTCTTGGCATCCAAACCGGATTTTCAGCGTTGACGCCTGGAAGCGTTATCATGATGGTTATTGGTTTGGGGTTCATATACCTTGCCATTAGAAAAGAGTGGGAGCCATATGAGTTGCTGCCCATAGGCGCAGGCATGATACTGGCCAATCTGCCCCTAACCGGTCTTACACTGTGGCCCGAGCCCGGGCAACAAATGGGTACAGCGGGAATTTTCGGAATCATACTCAAATATGGTCTGTACCAATGGCCTATCTTGCCCCAGTTCATTTTCTTTTGCATTGGGGCGTTAACGGACTTCGGACCTCTAATTGCCAATCCAAAGGCGTTCCTTTTGGGCGCGGCCGCACAGATCGGCATATACACATCGTTTCTGGGCGCGGTGGCTTTGGGGTTCACCTTTCCAGAGGCATGTTCCATAGGAATTATAGGCGGCGCGGACGGCCCTACCACAATATATACAACCGGCCTGCTCGCGCCTGAGATCATGGGAATTACCGCAACTGCGGCATATAGCTACATGGCCATGGTCGCGATAATACAACCTCCCATTATCAAGGCCATTATTTCAAAGCAAAAACGTCAGATACTCATGAGCCCGCAGTTGAGGCCAGTGTCAAAGCTTGAGAAGATCATATTCCCTATAGTGACTATGTTCATCGTGGTCCTGTTGATTCCAAAATCCGCTCCTCTAGTGGGTATGCTGATGCTCGGTAATCTTTTCAGAGAGAGCGGAGTTGTTGAAAGGCTTTCAAAGACCGCGCAAAACGACTTTGTCAACATAATAACCATATTGCTCATGCTTGGGATAGGCGCTTCCATGCCAGCGGACAAGGTTTTGGAGGTAAATACCCTATTGGTTTTGGGGCTTGGTCTTTTTGCATTTGCAGTGGGAACTTTCGGAGGCGTGCTTTTGGGGCTGGTAATGTCCGCGATCTCAAAGGAGCCTTTTAATCCCATGCTCGGAGCTTGCGGTGTTTCCGCGGTTCCAATGAGCGCAAGGATTGTCCAGCATATGGGAATGAAAGAGAACCCCAGAAATTATCTACTCATGCACGCGATGGGTCCCAATGTGGCCGGAGTCATAGGTTCCGCGGTGGCAGGAGGTTATTTTCTTGGGCTGTTCGGGTAATTTTGACAAAATATCATGAGATGACCGGCGCGGCGGGGTAAAAGGACCTGAATCGATTAGCGTTAATATGTTATTCAGGAATCGTAAAGAAATGATCCTGATATCAAGTTTATGGGCCGCCTGCGTTTTTGTGGGCGCGCGCAATTGACTCATTATGATCAATGGGATAGTTTGAAGGAATGTTCATTAGCGTCCATGCCGCGTATCCGGAATCAGCAATATTGAAATCGCCAAGCAACAAAAAGCGTTTTGGGATCTTTTTTGTACTGATTATTTGCGAGTTGTCAATGTTGGAGAAAAGAGCGTAACATGGATCAAAACGCGGAGGTTACAGAACCAGGCAAAAGCGTAGACAAAAGGCGTTCCCTTGATCTCTCCCTTGATTCGTTCTTGCAGACCTTCCCAATGCCCGCGTTCCTCATTGAAGGCCCAGAGCCAAGAGTAATAGCGTCCAATGGACTTTCAGGGGCTGGACAGGGCAAGTCAATTGACCGACTTTGTTATGAAACACTGGCCGGCAGATCTTCTCCTTGCACGTTTTGTCCCCTTCAGCAAATGCTTTCCTCAAAGGCTGATCCAATATCAAGGATTAATCAAGTCAGGCGTGGGAGAAGGACCGCGATAAGTGTTAGGCCTTTGATTTCAAGGGACGGGCGCCCATTGATACTGGAGCTAGTGGAGGACTTGGGCGCTGATCCGGAAGTGTCAACCGAACAACTGAACACTGAAAAATTCCGGTTGGATAATCCTGAATACGCCTTATATCTGTACAGAATAGCCAGACTAATTATTTCAAGGGGATCTTTGAGGAGAAAGCTCACAAAGATTGTGGATCTTCTGAAAGAATGCTCCGCTGAATTAAGGGACAATCGCGTATGGTTCGAGATTGACGGCAAATATTTCGG
>CAZFJT010000206.1:3325-6171 GCA_964519135.1 uncultured Syntrophales bacterium
ATATTTCGGATCCATCCCAAAAAAAACAGGCGCTGATCCCTGGACGATTTCCATACAGGTCAACAATGTGTCCAGAGGCAGCGTGGGAGTAGGGGCCCAGGCCCAAATATCAGCCCAATCGAAGTTATTGCTTGAGCAATTGTCCCAAATGATCGGCAGGAGGCTGGAAATTGAAGACAGGTTGTTAAGACTGGGCAGAGCGACCATAACAACCAGGAGGAAGGTCGGCAATCTGGCAAAGGAGATGTGGAGCCGCACAGAGGCCTTGGCCAAGGAAACCGGTTATCTCCAGGGTATTCTGAACTCATCACAAGATATTATCATCACCACTGATTTAAACGCTAGAATAGTGGAATTCAATCCAGGGGCTGAAAACAGGCTTGGTTTTACCTCTGAGGAAATGAGCGGCAGATTGGTGACCGAGTTGTGGGAGAACGCGCAAGAGCGCGAAAGGATAATGGAGGTGGTCCAGAGCCAGGGAAGTATCAGCAACTATGAAACAAGGCTGCGAACCAAGTCTGGGGGATTCGTGGAAATATCCCTGACCCTATCGAAACTCATGGATTCAGAAGGCAGAGTTCTTGGCACAGTGGGTGTAAGCAAGGACATAAGCAAGGAAATGACCACTCGACGAGAATTGGAAACCATGAACCAGAATTTCAGGGAGACCATAAATTTCATCAGTCATGAATCCAAAAATTCTCTAATGGTTATAGGAGGTTTTGTAAGGCGTCTGCTTAATCAGGAAGAGGATCCTAAAAAGCTTGAGCAATTGAAAATAGTGTACCACCATTCCAAATTCCTGGAAGCCATGAGCAGGGACTTTCTGGTGATGTCCGACCTTGAGAGAGATACATTCCAATGCAATAGGGAGTGGATCGATGACGTTCACGAAGAGGTTATAGTGCCTGCCATGATGGGCCTTAAGGAACGATACCCCGATTCGTTCCAGAAGTATGAGTCAGAACCCTCCCAAATCCCGAAAATTGGATTAACAGCCAATAGGGACCTGTTGGAAATAGTCTTTAGGAACCTTTTTGGAAACGCCCTAAAATACATGAAAGAAGGCGGTAAGATTAAATATGGCGCCAAGCCTCATCCTGGGGGCTATCTGTTCAATGTTTGGAACGATGGGCCTGGTATTCCCAAACCTGAAACTGAAAATATCTTTGAAAAATTTTACAGAATCCATGACGATAATACCAAAGGCAAGCGTGGAACAGGTCTGGGACTGTACAATATACGCAGAATAATAGAAGGTCATATGGGGAAAATTTGGTGCGAGACGGAACCCGGGAAATGGATAAATTTCCTCTTTACTCTTCCAAAAGATGAATAGCCACAGGCCATTTGACCGCCAATATAGGTCTCTGTTCTTTAAAGACGGGCTTGGGCCAACCTTTTGGCCTTTGAAAGTGAGGCGCCTCTGCTTTTCCCGGCTCTGTTGATCTTCTTGATCGCGGCTTTATATATGAGCTTTGTATCCCTGAAGTGATTCCTTGATCCCAGCACCACAATCAGGAATTTTTTATCACCTGGTGTCATTTCCGTGGCAAGGCACCTTCCGGCCCTGGATGTGTACCCGGTCTTGCCGCCCAGTATCGGTAGCGGGCCCCTAAGCAATTTGTTGGTTGTAACGACCCTGTATCCGTGTTTGAGCTTTTTGCTCTTCATAACGTAATACTTCTTCTGGGTGATCCTACGGATTATTTTCTTGTCAAAGGCTATCTTAGCCAATATGGCTATTTCACGCGCGGTAGACACATTTGATCTTATATGGACCTTTCTTTTACCCTTTGATCTGGATACCTTCCTTGAATCAAGGCCACTGGGTGTATAGAATCGCGTTTTTCTCGCTCTAAGCTTGCGGGCCTTGATGTTCATGGCTCGGATGAATTTGTATCTTCCGCCTGGATAAGCTGCGGCCAATGTCTCAGCGCAATCATTTCCGGATTGCATCAAAAGGCCGTGCAATAGGTCTTTCACAGTAACCCTGTCCCCTGGTCTCAAACCCACCACTGATTTTGGGACCTTTCGAATGTACTTCGGAACTCTCAGTTTCCTGTGCAGGGGGTACTTGTCCAGGGCAACCATTGCTGTGACCAGTTTTGTGAGGCTGGCTATGGGGAGTGTCCGATCAGCGTTTCTTGCAAGAACTGTCTTGCGGTTTTTCACATCAACACAATATAGGGCTTTTGCCTGAACCAGGCTTCTTTTCTTTCTGGCTCGCCTCTTTTTTTTGTGTATGCGGGATTTCTTTTTGGTGACTTGTTTTCGGTTTTTTACAAGGCTTTTTCTTAAGCTGCTTTCAGTCCGCTTCCCGGAATAATTCGAACCCCCGGATCCTGCTTGCGCGTAGGCTGGAGATAATAATAGGGCAATAATGATTAATATACAGGACAGAAAAAGATGGGCTTTTTCTTTCTTAAAAGTCAATTGGATAGAGATAGAGTCCACAGATTTCACCATAGGTATATTTGTCGTTAAATTGATGTCTTACCAATAGAATCTATAGCACAAAACACTATTTTTGAAAAGTTGTTTGTATATTTTTTCTCTTAAACTGCCATAAGATATGATATTATAATAATGGATTTCAATTAGGGGCGTGAACGCTCTTTAGTTAAGGAATATCTTTCCTCCACATGTTGCGTTTCAGGCAATCGAGCGCATATTTATGTGGGATCGCCGGAAATAGTAGGCTTAAAGTCCAATTAATGGAGGCGTTAGATGAAGATCAGAGTCATTGGCGGTATAATGATTGTTTCATTGGTCGCACTATTTATGGTCCCCTGGGCCTTTGGTCAGAACAAGGTCATAATAGCAGCGTCAAAGGGGAACATTGA
>CAZFJT010000207.1:0-6164 GCA_964519135.1 uncultured Syntrophales bacterium
TTGGCTTTTGGAAGGACAAGGAAAGTAATGTTGGGATAAATAATGCGCGTCAAAAGTCTTTAATAATATGTTGTGAAACTAGCTCCATAAAAAATCTAAAATTTTTCAGAAACGCCCAATTTTTTTACCAGTTTCTTTATTCCCCTAAGGGTTGATGGTGTCATCTTCTTGATCTCAAAACCAGCCAGCGATTCTCCAGTCTCTTTATCCACTTTGACCCACCTGCACTGGGCCATGAACTGCAAGGGCTTTTCCACAAAAATTACTTCTGATCCAACAATGAAGAAATCTCTTAATTCACCTGGCTTTGAATGGATTCCCGATATCTGCAGACCCCTTTCAGTTAAATCATTAATAACGCCTGATACACTTGGATCATTATTGTCGTAAACCTTTGTCTCAAACATCAGGTAATTCCTGGGCAGGCGCCTCTCTTGATCTTTTCTGTTTACATTGGACATCAACGCGTCCATTCTGTGTTTAATATCAGCCGCGTCCATGCCCTTCGCGTTCTTTACCTTTTCAAGAGCTTCCATGAATTCCTGTGGAGATAAATTATACTTTTCCATAATGACCACATCACCTACTCCGGCCAATATGTCGTCAATAACTCCTCTGATATTGGTTCTTCCTGTGGTCTCCAAAACAGACGCTTCCTTTTAAATATTATATTTGGTTATGAATCCAATGTCCCACGTAGTTACCATGCCAAAAGTTATTCCCCATACCGGCGCCTTGATTATCACACAGTCTAATGATGGGCCTAAGACTAAAGGCTCAACTATTTACACGGATCTGCAAAAGCTTGTAAATATTAGTGTGTCCTCTTGCAAAAGCAAAATCGGCGGCTGTGTTGGCCCGATTCCTGGATTTTACGGATACATTTGCGCCTCTTTGCAGTAATACGCGCACCACCTCAACCTGCCCCTGGTGAGACGCGATCATAAGAGATGTCCAGCCGTCTCTCTTTTCCTGTGCGTCAATATTTGCGCCAATATCCAGTAACATAGAGACCACCTCTTGGTGCCCTTGAAATGACGCCAGCATCAAAGGTGTTCTACCTGCCTTATCCTCAGACTCCCAGTTCGCTCCAGCTCCTAATAAAAGCTCCACTACGTCGCTTCTTCCGAGTTTGCATGCCGACATAAGCGCTGTGTAGCCTCTCAGGTCTTTGACGTCCAATTTCGCTTTATTTTCAATGATGATCTCGGCAACATCGGAGTAACCGCCTATGGAAGCCACAATAAGAGGAGTAACCCCAAAATCGTTGCTGCTGTTTACATCCGCCCCATGCTCAAGGAGGATTTTGACCACGTTAAAGCGTCCCGCGCTGGCCGCTGCTATTAATGGAGTAGCTCTGTTGTTGTCACGTTCCTTTACGGATGCGCCATGTTGCAAAAGCGTTTTAACAACTTCCGAATGTCCTCCTAGAGCAGCTTCAGTTAAAGCGGTGTTTCCATATTTGTTCTTTATATTTACATGAGCCCCATGGTCAAGTAGGAGCTTGACGACATCCAGGTTGCCCCTGAAGCATGCGCGCATAACCGGTGTGTTTCCATATTTACTCCTGGCGTTTACATCAGCGCCTGAAGAAATAAGAACTTGAACCACATCATCATAGCCCTCATATGAGGCCTTAATCAAAGGAGTATCTCCATGATCATCCCTGGCGTGGACACTTGAGCCATGGTTGAGCAGCCTGCCGACCGCTTTTGCCTTTCCCCTTCTGCAGGCTTCGAAAAGGGATTTATTTATTATGGCTCTACGACCAACAGCGCCTGTTCCATGACTTTGGGACGGCGTATCCTCAAAAAGATCTAATAGGCGACCGATTTCTGTTGGCGAGTCAGTCAATATGATTTCCCTCTCACTGTTTCACCTGATGCAATGGTATAGGTATCCTCATGTTCACGACCAGTTTATCTGTCCGGTTATTCTTGTGGGTCCACTACCTCCTGCTGAGTATTTTACTCAGCGGTTTAAAATGATTGGCTGCTATCTCCGCAGTTACTTCAAATAAAGCCTGCTTCAGTTCCTCTGCTGTCTGGTATCGTTGAGCTGGATCTTTCATCATTGATTTGCTTATTATTTCGGATAGTTCTTTAGGGATTTTCTCAGCCGCTTCAGTGAGTGGAACCAGTTCTTCATGGGCATGTTTATGGATTACTTCAAGATGGGTTAGTCCCAAAAATGGAGGTTTTCCGGCCAAGGCGTGGTACATGGTGGCGCCCAGTGAATAAACGTCTGACCTGAAATCTGTGGAATGCTCGCCTTTGGCCTGCTCAGGAGCTATATATAGCGGCGTCCCCACTGCAAGGGCCTTGGCGCCCTTTTGTTTAAGGGCCCGTAAATCCTTCACTAGTCCAAAATCTCCCAATAGCGCTCTGCCGCCCTTTGTCAGAAGGATGTTGTCCGGTTTTATGTCCCTGTGGACCACTGAATGCTCGTGAGCTGCGGATAGAGCATTTGATACATCCAGGAAAATTCTTAACATATCGTTTAAAGACAAGTTATCATTTTCCCTCAATGCAGACCCCAGACTCTTGCCCGCTACGTACTGCATTACTATGAAACGATGCCCCTTTTCTTCGCCCGCATTCATGACATCAACAATGTTTGCGTGTTTTATCCTTGCCACAACTCTCGCTTCTTCAAGAAAGCCAAGCGCCATCTGGGACCCGGATTTTTCCTGAACCGGGTTCAAGATCTTTATGGCCACCGGGATATCCAAAGTCAGGTGATGCCCCTTGTACACAGTGGCCGCGCTACCTTTACCAATTACAGAATCTATCCTACAGCCCGCAATATGGTATCCACGCAAAGGATTGTCCTTTGAAGGTTTGTGAAATCCAAAAGGCACTGGAAAGCTGGCCCCGCAAGCGCAAGCTCCTGTCTTACCAGAGTAGGACTCAGGCGTAGTGAGTATCCTTCCGCAATTATCGCAATGAAAGCGTATCCTTGTGCCGCTTTGTGGAACGAACGTATCTCCTTGTCTAACTCTCTCTTTTATGTAGCCCTGCAATATCCTCTTTTGATCTGCTTCCAATGAAATGAAATGAATTCCCATTCCAAGGGTTCCCTGGCTTTCACTAAGGTTCTTTTCTTGTCTGACAGCCTGTCCGATTAGTTCAATGTTTATATCTTCGATATTTTCAGGCAACTTGAACTTTAGAAATACCAAGCTACCCAAAGGCACAGGTTCGTGGGTTATAACAAAAACGCCGCTAAGGCTTATATCTGTTGAATAGCCTGTTGTCCAGGTTATCTGATCATATGAGTATTCCACTTCAGCCGACATCTTTACCCTGGGCGCCCTCCGCCTTGGGTCTGTTTGATCAGGTTCATCGCTTTCCGGATCATCAGGATTCTTGACCCCATCTTCAGACTGTGCGGGATCTCCGGAAACCTTGAGCTTAAAAACCGACGCCCCGTCCATATATGAATCACCCAATCTCGATGACAACCTACTTATTCGCTCATTAATGTCAGGAAAAAATACCGGGTCCTCTGTTCTTATTTGTGTCAACCTCTCTATTGCTGATTCATATTTTCCCAATTCAGCGTAAAGATCAGCCAGGTCAGAATTTAAACCCAGTCGATCCTTTTTTTGCAAATCCTGTGCGCACAGAGCTTTCAAGTAAACCTTTTCAGCGTCATCAGCCATATCAAGAGCACGCAGGCAGGCTGCAATCTGCCTGGTAGCCCTGTATTTAAGGGTTTCCTCAGCCATGCTCCGCTCAAACTCAGCTATGGCCTCCCGAAAGAGACCCATGTCCTTATAGGTTTCAGCCTTTCTATATGAGAATTCAGGCCCATCCATACGCGGAGACTCCCTTTGAGGCGAAAAGCCTGTCAAATCAAGATATAAACCATTAATTGGGCCAAATCGAAATATTAAGTTAACAAAAAAGCTAGATGTGTATTAATTATTCGATTCGTTTCATATTCCATAAATCGCTAAATATTGAGAACAGCGCGTTTATATGTTCTCTGATTTGAGCCGTCTCTTGCCACTTGTACCAATTATTAACCAATTTCGCAGGTATTTGTCAATGCCGCAAATAATTAATTCAAAATCAAATTCCAACTATACTTGTCCACTGAGCTGATAATTCGACATAGCAATCTGAAAAAATAGCAAGGCCAGACGAAAAAAGGAAACTGTTGACTGGTCCAACAGCTTCTTTATAAAAAGGAGAACCCATAAAAAGAATTCTAGTAAAACAAAATAACGCCCTGGTAAGAACAGCCAGCGCCCCCCTCGCTAAATATCGGCTCATATTGAAGAACCGGGCATATTTCTAAACAATCTCCCCACTACCCCTACTCTGAGACGTTTTTACGCACCTTGTCAAAATCCTGATATACGGTTGTGAACATGTCTCTCTTGTTAGGATCCTTCTCTTCAGGCGCCAGCCATGAAAAGGCCACAGAGTGGATACCCATAAAAACCGAGGCCCCTATAACTGAATCAAGATGATAAAGAACCGGGGCGCCGCCCACATTAACCGCGCCAGCCAGATAAAAAGCCAGGACGGCTATTAATACTACGCAAAGTGCAACCGCTTTCTTGTGTTCCATATTCTTATCTCCATGAATAATGATGTCAAAGAAGTTTCTGCTTAATGGTTCTATTTTAATTGTCTTTTATTTGCATGACAATGTATTTTGTCATCTCAGCCAATAATCAGTTCCTTGAAGAGCGCATTTTAATAAGGAGCGCATAAGAAAAAAGCTTAATCACTGATGAACTTCATCTATAAGATCCCTATCATGGTTCAAATCACTATGAGCGTGTCTCCAGACGCGTAAATAGTCGGTCTTCTCTAAATTCCATCTTTCATCAGTCCAACCTAAAGCTCCTAAACAAAGGCCCTTTATCTTTGGTAGGTATCGCTCGCCTCCTTTGGGTAATAGAAGCCCTATCCTAACGCGACGTAGAAGTAGATCACTAAGATGTCTTACTTGTTCATGCCTTGCAATATACGGCAGCTCAGCCCAAATCGTTTTGGAGCCTGGAATGACATCCAAGTCTGAAGAATTGGCCATATCCACCAAAGTTTTTGCGCCAGAACCGTATCTGCCTGTTAGTCTTATCCATGTGGATTCCAATAGATCCTTGTGGGCTAGAGTTATGTCATGAGGCGCCCTGAATGTGGGTTCACCCCACTTGACCTGCAGAGTCTTTTTCATGTATGGAAACGCAATTGATAAAGCCTTCCAAGCGAGTCTTCTGAAAGTGGTCAACTTTCCACCGGTAACAGTTATTAGCCCTTTATTATCCCATACCTCGTAATCTCTGGATTCCTTTGAAGGGACTATTCCACCTTTTCCAAGGATGGGCCTTAAGCCCGCAAAACACGAAAGGCACGTGTCTTGTGTAAACTGAATCTGTGGAAAATATTCATCAAGGGCTTCCATAAGATACTCTATTTCATGTTTGGTTATTGCCGGCTCTGTCAATAGACTATCTTGGTGATCAACATCCGTTGTTCCATAAATCAGGGCGCCTTCCCAGGGACATATATATAAGGGACGATTATCCCGAGGGTGATTGAAGCTTATGGTATCATCCAAGGTTAGCGTGTCTGAAGGGAATACCAAATGGCTTCCCCTGAGTGGACGTAGTTTTTTCTTTCTATTTGGGTGCGGATCTATTTTTTCCGCCCACGCGCCTGTGGCGTTTATTATAGTATCGGCGTTAAGCTCAACCGATGTTCCATCATCAACATCCACTGCAGTCACACCGACAACCTTGCCAAGGGCGCATCTCTTAATTTCCTCCACCCTTGTGTAATTCAGCGCTACACATCCATTGGCCACTGCTTCTTCTATTAGCCTGATGGTTAATCTACTGTCATCCACTTGCGCGTCAACAAACCTGAATCCTCCATCCAGGTTGTTTCTTTTTATGTGAGGAGCGTGTTCTATGAAATCATTCCTTGTGAAGCGCGTGCGCTGCTTTTTCCCTGAGATTAGATCGTATATTGTTAATCCTGCTGAGACAGAGTAAAATCCAGGCCTACGGCCCTTATATACTGGAATGAGAATACCGATCTCTTCTATTAATCCTGGGCCGTCTCTAAGCAGGCGCTCCCTTTCTTTTATAGAGGCCCATGTAATAAAAAGTTTCCCCTGCTTCAAGTATCTGAGCCCCCCGTGTA
>CAZFJT010000208.1:0-6150 GCA_964519135.1 uncultured Syntrophales bacterium
ATGTTAAGATAAATTAATCAAGAAAATTAGTGGCTTTAATAAATAACCTAAAGTTATTGGCGCGGCTTGGGGTCCCTGATTTACTATCATGGGAAAACCATTGATAGGTTGTCTATTTGCCGTGTCTTGATATATATGATTTCAGAACGCTGGATGTGGATTATTAAATATATCAGTTCCCCGGAGGTTTTGTGCTTAGCGAAAAACTGATTGGAGAGATCAGAACGGTCCCCATTTTAGTCGCAGGCGACGTAATGGTGGATGAGTACGTTGTGGGTGATGTGGAGCGAATATCCCCTGAGTCGCCGGTCCCGGTGCTCGTTTCTAAGGATATTCTAAAAAGATTGGGAGGCGCTGGTAATGTGGTGGCCAATCTTGTTTCAATGGACTGCGGGGTGGCCCTTTTGTCCGCGATTGGAAAGGATGAGGCTGGGAATTGGTTCAAGAAGCGCTGTGAAGATCTGGGAGTGGAGACATTTTGGCTTAAACAGACCGAATCCAGACCAACCACAATCAAGACCAGAGTTGTGGCCAGAAATCAACAAATTGTGAGAATAGACCAGGAGAGTCTTGCTGGGTTGGACACAAAAACAGGCGATCTGGTGATTCAGGATTTAAAGTCCCTGGTAGACCAAGTGAAGGTGGTGATTCTATCGGATTATGGAAAGGGATTCCTGTCTGATGACATCATCACGAGAGTAATTTCACAGGCCCGGGAGAGAGAGGTCCCTGTGCTGGTGGACCCAAAGGGGCTGAATTTCGAAAGGTACCATGGCTGCACGTACATGACCCCTAACGTGCGGGAGGCCTCAGCCGCCTCAGGCATTGAAATCAAGGATGACCATTCCCTACAACAGGCTGGAATGGCCCTAATAGAGAAGACAGGGGCCAAAGGGATAATAGTGACCAGAGGCAGGGAAGGAAGCGCGCTCATAACAAAAGAAGGTCTTGACCTTTTTCCTGTAAAACCTGTGGAAATAATAGATGTCACAGGAGCGGGAGATACTGTTATCGCGGCTCTTGCCGTAGGGCTGGGCAATGGATTGAATATCAAAGACTCCATATCACTGGCCAACCTGGCTGGATCACTGGTTGTCTCAAGATTCGGCGCGGCCACTGTAACCCTTAAAGAGATGGCTGAAAGTCTCAATCAAGATAAGAAAAATGGGAAAATATTCGGAATAAAAGACATATCAACCGTATTGCGAAGCGACAGGCTTCAGGGCAAGAAAATCGTTTTTACAAATGGTTGTTTTGATCTTTTCCACGCGGGTCATGTTCATACTTTGCGCCAGGCCGCGTCATTGGGGGACATACTGGTGGTTGGAATCAATTCGGATGAGTCCATTAAACGGATCAAAGGCCCTGATAGGCCCATAATAGATGAAAGAAACAGGATGGAAGTTCTGGCTGCAATGGAGATGGTGGATTATGTGGCGCCCTTTGATGAAGACACTCCTCTGAGACTAATAAGGGAAGTTGCGCCTGATGTTCTGGTAAAAGGTGAGGATTGGCGAGGCAAGGAAGTGGTGGGCGCGGATATTGTCGCTTCAAGGGGCGGTAAGGTGGCGTTTAGTTCACTAAAGGAAGGTTTTTCAACAACACTCCTCATAGAGCGAATTAAGCGCGCTTGAAGGGTGATCATTTCCGGCTGAATATCCCATACGCGCCATTTTGTAAGTGAAAAAGCGATTATCGCCTGTCAGTTCTTCTCCCCCTTGAACGTCCGCGGTCCCTACGTTCTCTTCTAGGGGGTTCCGGCCTTGGGGGTCTTTTTATGTCTTCAACCGCTACTCCCAATGGGCCTCCGGAAACTACCACAGTGCTTATTTCATTGTTGTTCATTACGCTCAGTGTAACCTCAGGTGTTCTTGAGTAGTCTTCCACCAGATCTTTAAATCCCTTGACCCTGAAGCCTGTTTGACCGGCGTATTCAATGATGATGTCCCCTTCCACTATACCTGCGTTGTCTGCGGTGGAGTCCTTTTTCACCTTAACCACTTTGACCCCTGGCGATGTTTCCAAATCTTGTAGCCTCGCTAAGATTACTCTTGCGCTCACAGTGTCTCCAATGCGCCTGAAATCGGCCAAAGCCTTGGTATATAACTCCTTGCTCTTGTATGTTCTATTCCTTTCAGCGTATATACCCGCAAGTGTGGCCTTTACCCTAGCTATCCATTTATAATCCTTTCTCTGCTCGTAAATTTTCAGGGATTCCTCAAGAGATTCTATGGCCTGGTCCCATTGACGTTGCTGCGCTGAAATCATAGCTTCCCTGAACAGGGTAACTCCTTGTTCTCTCCCTGGCGGTAGTATGGATTCTTTGTCTTCTGAGGAATTGGACCCCTTTGCCGTTTTTGCATCGATTCCAGGTTCGATCTCCAAGACAACCCTGAATCCAAGATTCCAGAAACTCATCTCTGGACCGGAAAAACCTCTGAACGCACATCGCGCGTCAGAAGGGCTCGCGTACCAGTTTCCCCCTTTGTTGACCCTGGAAGTCCCTGATGTTGCTCCCATTGGATCGTCTATTTCGGAATTTTGAAAATAGTTCCGCTCATACCTGTCTTCGACCCACTCCATAACATTTCCGGCCATGTCATATAAACCGAACGCGTTAGGCGGAAAAGAGCCCACAGGGGATACGTATTCATAACCATCATTCACCGTTGTCAAGCTCTCTGGGAGTTTAGGGTTTCCATCCCCGAAATTGGTGTCCCCATCCCCTGGAAGTCGATTACCCCACGGGTATCTGGCCCATACTGATCCTCCCCTGCAGCACATTTCCCATTCCGCTTCATATGGAAGCCTGTAAACGCGCTTTTCCTTTCTGCTCAGCCATTGGCAAAAGGCCTTTGCGTCGTTCCAGGAAACAAATACAACAGGCTGATCCTCTGCAATTCGCCAAGGGGTTGAATCCCACTTGATCGATTTTTTGGGAACCCATCTCCCCTCCTTTTTGCTGAATATCATTCCACCATCGCCTTTTTCAGCGTCTGTTTTATATTTCGCGTCCTCAACGAATTCCCTGAATTGCCCGACAGTGACCTCTGTGGCTGAAATATAAAAAGGCCTTGTTATTCTGACCGGATGCAGGGGGAGTTCATCCTGAAACCACTGTTTGTGACCTTCCCGCCATATCTTCTTAAAAGAGAGCCTTAGCCAGTCCATTTCCCGGTCAAGGCTGCCCATCATATATTCACCCGCGGGTATCCTGACCAGCCGCATATTTAGGGAATTTTCAATGAAACTCCGGGCGGCCTTTTTTTCCTTTAAAAGATCCAACAGGCCCCTGACCGATTCAGTCCATGTTTCGCATTCCACAGTGTTCGCGTAACCTGAATCACATTCCCTGATGATCCCTTCTAATATTTGCGCGGCCCTGGGTAGTTGATCTTGCGCTATGGCCTCTCCAGCTTTCTTAATTCTGTCCGCAAATCCCGCGCCTTTGGGTTCGGAGATTTTCTGATCAGGTTTGGCCTGAAAGACCTGGGCCAACAATAGGACATTTCTTTTACATAAAGGCCGTGTGATTGAATCTTCCCCTTGGGCTGGTGAATGAGCCGGGCCAATAAAAAAAAATAAGGTTAAGCATACAGGAATAAACAGGCCCAGCCTTCTGCGGCGCCTGTAACCAGCAAAGGGAGCAATAGCTCTATTGCTTAAATATTTTTGGTGGTTACCCATAAAGGTCTGCAGGATCATGTGAAAATTTCCCTTGACAATTTTTTGAATTCCGAGAATCCTAGCAGATGCGAAGGGTGAGTCAAGTGTGGCGCCATGGAGACGTCAGTGGAGGCGGAGCTCTTAACGGGCGAAAAACGTTGACATCCTGTTGTATCCGTGGTAACTATGTCGGTGAACCCTTGACCTATTTAATGCAATGCAATGGACGTTCTCTAAGATAGAGGATTATAAAGATTGGAATTCGTATTCCATGAGGAGGTAACGCTTTAATGAAAAGATTTGCAATGACGGTTGCGGTAGTCGGTATGGTGATGATGCTCGCATCAGTAAGCTTTGGCTTTTACGCCTGGGCGCCTTACACCAGTTGGGGTGGCGGCGCGGCCAGCAGCTCTGGCAGCTACTATCCTGACGCAGGCGCGTCCTCAAGCGGCTATGGTTATCAAAATGCGGCCAGCAGCAGTGGTTGGACCACTCCCCAGGCCCCAATGGTTACAGCCAGCAGCAGCGGCTACATCGGAGGCGTTGGCTATCAGTATGGCTCCAGCAGCGGCTACTATGGCGGATATGATTACGCGGCGGCCAGCAGTGGTTATGGGTACGGCTATAATTACGCTTCCCCAACAATGGGTTCTTCAAGCGGCTGGTACTAATTTCAAAGCTTGCGATTTTCAAGATAGAACCGTATGTTCAGCTTACGGGCTGAATAGTCAGATATATTATTCGAGGCGGCCTCCTCATGGAGATAGTCGCCTCATCTTTTTTCAACCCAATGATTAATTCCGGGCCAAATAAAATGATACCAGGTAAAAGACTAAATCCACACGCTGCCACATGCCTGTGCTGCCTGCTCATATGCCTGATTTTAACCGCATGCGGGCAGAATTCCACCACATCAGAGGAAGCGGCGAACCAGGCTAAAGAGCTTGCCGGCGCGTGGAGACTGAAATCCCGCATAATTGAGGGCCATGTAACACCCGCGGACACCAGACAGCTACGCTTTGAGTTCAAGGAAAATTCTACATTTGAGGCCTTTTACAGGTATGACGATAGCATGGAATGGACCAAAGCCGGCGCGGGCGCGCTTATGTTCAAGCCGCCAATCCTTGTGATGTACTGGGAGGATGGAAGGGAAGTGCGCTTGGTTGTTCTTGAGAGCACGGACAAGACCCTAAGAGTCCATCATGGTAGAAACCTGGTTCCCTTGGAAGACCAGATCTCTGAAGAGCTATTTGTAGCTGACAAAACATCTAATTCAGCCTCTTGAACTATAACCGCAATTTCGTCCAACGCGCGGCCGCTAATATAAAGTAATTTTGTATTTAAATATAATATTAGTTATTAGAGATTAATATCAGGCGGTCATGTGGATTCTGGCAAACCTTTACGCGCGTAATTTTAACTTCATACCAGTGGAGTATGTCATGTTCTTCAGAAAAAGCCATGGTGGAGAGAAAGCTATTGGCGCCGCTATGAAGCAGGCGGCCGGAGATTTTATTGCCCTTGCCAAACAGGAGGTTGATAATGATCGCTTGCGTAATGAGGCCCAGCAGAGGGAAATGTTTGCCCTGGCCCTTATAGAAAGACTCGAGTCAGGAGAATTAAGTGAGAGCTATTCTTCCAAGCCCGACGCGCTGGCGAAACTTTATAAGCAGATTGTCCACGCATCTGTGATGTCCGCCGGTTTACGGCTTCTCGCGGACTACAATGAGATGTCCAACAGGATATATGGGCTGTAACCGTTCCGTCCTTAATCTCTATTGTGATGTTGGGGCTATGGCGCCAGTTTCCCGCGCCACAACCCAATAGGCTTATCTACTTGTTACTGTCTGGTTTGCTGTTCTGTTTGCTGCTGCCTTTGTTTCATCATTTGCACTGTCTGGGTCAGGGTTCTGGCCAACTCCTCAGCCTGCTCCATTGTCATGTAAACCTGGCGCTCATATAATTCCGCCATTGACTGCTGGCCCTTATCATCATTGGCCGGAACATATCTGCCGAATAATATGGCTAAATCCTTGGGGCTTGTCGCCACCATCGCGCAATTGCTGTAATAAATGGCCATTTGTCTGGACATTATCCTTGAGGGATTTCCACTTGTCTGTCCCTGGCCTGCTTGGGTTTCTTTTACATCATCCGCCATTGATAAACTCCTTTGCTAATTTTGAGATTTTACGGGTTTTAGATTATAGAATTCCGATGTCATCCTGAGCTTAAAAACAACATTATCAATCCATTACAGCCCACGGTTTGAAACGTATATCATGAGCCGTAAGCGCTCTACCAATTGTTGTTCAATAAGAAGACAAAGAAACTCTAATACAATAATTGAACACTTACACGTGTCAGAATCTTTTCAAAATAAAATAAACCCTCTTTATCTAATTGCCAAATAATCATTGTTTTGCTCATACACTATACCAGTTCTCAAAATTAAACGCGAAATGGCTCATAAAAATATGCCCATAA
>CAZFJT010000209.1:0-3764 GCA_964519135.1 uncultured Syntrophales bacterium
CTACCATGGATAGAGTGGATTTGTCTCTAAAGGACATCCAGTTTTCTACAGTGAAGCTTAGTAGCATTTACATCCGGCTCCTAAAGAGAAAATATCTCGTCAGATGCAAAATAATAATATTTTATTCATCGTTATTTGTCAAAATAAGACGGAAATCAGTCTATGTTTTTTGGCTTGCCTAAGCTTAATCAACAAAAGCCTTTGCTTGACACAAAGCCCCTCATGTAGCAATCTCATGCAACGTTTGGAATTTTCACACGATCCGTTTTTAATTATTTTCAGAGGTGATTTTATCAATGAGGATGTCAAAGCTCTTAGCGCCAACCCTTAAGGAAGACCCTGCAGACGCTGAAGTGATCAGCCACAAGCTCATGACAAGGGCGGGAATGATCCGTAAACTTACAGCAGGGATTTATTCGTACTTGCCACTTGGGAGAAGGTCTTTGCTCAAGGTTGAACAGATTGTGCGCGAAGAGATGGACGCGGCTGGCGCGCTTGAGGTCTTTTTGCCAATGGTGCAGCCTTGCGAGCTTTGGCGGGAATCAGGTAGATGGGATCTGTATGGCAAGGAACTGCTCAGGTTCAAGGATCGTCATGACAGGGAGTCCTGCCTTGGGCCGACCCATGAAGAGGTGATTACTGATATAGTAAGGAGGGATGTCAGATCATATAGGGATCTTCCATTGAATCTGTATCAGATACAGACCAAGTTCCGCGATGAAATAAGGCCAAGGTTCGGTCTGATGCGAGGCAGGGAATTCCTTATGAAGGACGCGTACTCCTTTGATATGGACGAACAAGGAGCGGAGGAGTCTTATGGAGTCATGTGGAAAACATACAGCGCGATATTCGAGCGTTGCGGTTTGAGATTCAGGGCGGTGGAGGCGGACTCTGGTCCTATTGGGGGCAGTTTCTCACATGAGTTCATGGTGTTGGCGGACACAGGTGAAGATACTATTGTTTCATGCGATAAATGCGGGTACGCGGCCAATATGGAGAAGGCTGAAATCAGGAAGCCAGAGGCGATTAAATCCAATGGCAAGGGATCTCAATGGTCCAAAGTGGAAACCCCTGGAGCGACCACGATCGAGCTATTGGCCGACTTCATGGGAGTAGCCCCTGATGAGATTATAAAAACGCTGATATTTAAAACCGATAATGGAGTTGCGGCTGTCTTGCTCAGGGGAGATCATATTCTCAATGAAGTAAAACTCAAGAACAACCTTAGTGGTGTAGAATTTGAAATGGCTGATGAAAAGACGATCCTGGATGTAACAGGAGGGCCTTTGGGTTTTTCTGGTCCGGTTGGGCTGAAGAATGTCAGGATACTCGCGGATAATTCGATTCTTCAGATGGACAGCGCGATCGTGGGTGGTAATGAAAAGGATGTTCATTTAAAGGACGTTAACCCTCATCAAGACCTTAAAGTGGAACAATATTTGGATCTTAGGGAAGCGATTCAAGGAGATCCATGCCCCAAATGCGAAGGCTCATTGGGTCTTAGTAAAGGCATAGAGGTCGGCCATATCTTCAAACTGGGAGTTAAGTATTCTGTGGCGATGTCTGCTAATTTCCTTGCCGCGGATGGTGTAGAAAAGCCTATCATAATGGGTTGTTATGGTATAGGTGTATCAAGGATCATTGCAGCCGCGATCGAACAGAACCATGATGATAACGGGATCATCTTCCCCCCGTCCATAGCTCCGTATTGCGTGATAATCACTACGATCGGAAAGCAGGATGAAGAAGTGGAGTCTGTGGCGAACAAGCTCTACGAGGACTTGTGGGCGTCAGGAATCGATACGTTACTGGACGACCGGGACGAAAGACCTGGAGTAAAATTCAAAGACGCTGATCTTATTGGCGTTCCCTTTAGGATAGTTGTCGGCAAAAAGTCTTTATCCAAAGGCAAAGTGGAATTCAAGGACAGGCGAATAGGAGACGTGGCCTTGATCGACAAAGGAGAGGTCATCAAAACAGCCCGGGATGAAATCGCCCGGTGGCGACCCATTTAACGGCGGTTTAATAGATCTCTCGAAACCAATGGCCGGCAAGCATATCTTAACAGTAGGCGGATAGAGCGTTAAGGTAATTCCATATAGAGGAAAGGCGCCAAAGAGTAGGCGCCATACTAGAGCTTCATTCTAATAACCATAGTAGTGATTATAGTATCCTGAGAGGCCATTGGAATACGCGGCCCTGGGTTGAGCGTATCCATACCCCATGTAATTGCCTCCAAAGCCGTAAAAAGAATTAGGAGCATAGTATCCGTAATTGGGTGGCGGGGGAGGGGGAGTAGGTGTCCACTGCCTTGGATACATGTTCATAGGCGCGGACCATTTGATTGGTTGGGCCTGGGCCGCGCTCATAAAGAGCAGGCCCAAAAACAGCAGTCCCGCGCATATGGCTGAACAGGTTTTCTTCATATGTGTCTCCGCTGGATACAAATCGTAATTATTAATATTATACAATCAGATATTGCCAGAATCAATACGCTGGGACTAGAGATGATAATTTAAATTATCGCTCAAGCATAGTAAGCTGATTTAACGAATATAATCATATTGTAGGCATCTTGAGAATCCACGTCTTTTTCCAGATAGCGAGCTTTTGGGCGCTGACTTTATACTTAGAGAGTGTTCAAATGGCGGAGTGTTAATAAACTATTCAAATTAGTTGAATCTCCCTTTGGGCCGTGCTAATCTTTTGGCCAACACGATTCTTCAGATCACTCAAAAACATATATTTTGATCTTTTGGAAGAGTCACAGTTTCTCGGCTGACGAGGAGGTTTAGTTCATGTTTGAGATTCTGGAGGCAGCGCGTATTGGCCCAGGAGTTAGTCGCGCTGTGATAAACGCACCTGAAATAGCCAGGGCCCACAAACCTGGGCAATTCATAATCCTGCGCGCCCACGAAGAGGGAGAGCGCATTCCATTGACAGTAGCCGACAAAGACCCTGAAAAGGGAACAATAACTCTGGTCTGGCAGCAGGTTGGGGTTACAACATACTATATGAGTACAATGTGTCCTGGTGACAAACTTGTGGACCTTTGCGGACCCTTGGGTCAGCCTACCCATATAGAAAACTTCGGCTCTGTGGTTAGCGTGGCGGGCGGAATAGGTGTAGCGCCCCTTTATCCAATAACAAAGGCAATGAAAGAGGCTGGAAACCATGTGACCACAATAATCGGCGCAAGGACAGAGGGTCTGCTCAATATGACCGAGGAGATGGCCCAGGTCAGTAATGAGCTCAAAATAGCAACTGACGATGGCTCAAAGGGATTTCACGGATTTGTTACACAGGTCCTTCAGAATATGATTGACGCTGGAGACAAAATAGACCTGGTTGTGGCTATCGGACCTGTTCCTATGATGAAGGCTGTTTGCAATACAACAAAGCCCGCTAACCTTAAAACCGTGGTAAGCCTTAACCCGATCATGGTTGATGGAACCGGTATGTGTGGGGCCTGCAGGTGCGAAGTGGGCGGTAAGACCATGTTCGGTTGTGTGGACGGGCCTGAATTTGACGGTCATGAAGTGGATTTTGATCTCATGATGAAGAGGCTGTCAATGTATAAGGGCCCTGAGCTCGTGGCATTAAACAAATTCAGGGAAACACCCCGCGCCGCGGAATGCCAATTCCCGGAGGGAACATAATGAGCGAACAAGAACAACCTAAGAAACCAAAAAAACCAAAAATACCCAGGCAAAAAATGCCCGAGCAGGATCCCATCCAAAGGGCCCACAATTTCTATGAGGTCG
>CAZFJT010000209.1:3774-6143 GCA_964519135.1 uncultured Syntrophales bacterium
GTCGCGTTGGGTTATGATAATGACATCGCGCTTCTTGAAGCCAGCAGGTGTTTGAAGTGTAAGAAACCGTACTGTATGAGTGGATGTCCTGTGGAAGTTGACATACCTGACTTTATAGAGCTGGTAAAACAAGGCGATTACCTGGGCGCGGCCTGGAAGGTCAAGGAAAAGAACAGCTTGCCCAGAATAGCCGGTAGGGTCTGCCCCCAAGAGTCACAATGTGAAGCCAAGTGCGTGCTTTATAAAAAAGGCAAAGGAGAGGCCTGCGCGATAGGTCGGCTTGAGAGATTCGTAGCGGACTGGGCCGCAGAGCACGGTGAGGGAAAGACTCCTGCGCTTCCAAAGCCCACTGGACACAAAGTTGCTGTTGTGGGTTCAGGGCCTGCTGGACTTACATTGGCGGGCCAGTTAATAATGAAGGGCGTCCAGGTCACTGTTATGGAGGCCTTGCATGAGCTTGGCGGTGTGCTTGTTTATGGTATCCCGGAGTTCAGGCTCCCCAAGGCCATTGTTAGGGCTGAAGTGGATGAGCTTAGGAAGCTGGGAGTTGAGTTCAAGACCAACTGGGTGGTTGGAAGAATTCAGACAGTTGACGATCTACTGGAAAAGGAAAAGTACGACGCGGTATTCATTGGAACAGGAGCTGGGGCTCCTTTATTTCTAAAAATACCTGGAGAGAACCTTAACGGTGTTTACTCGGCAAATGAGTACCTTACAAGGGCCAACCTCATGAAGGCCTATAAATTTCCTGAAACCGACACCCCTATAGCAAAGGGCCGCAGAGTGGTTGTATTCGGCGGAGGAAACGTGGCCATGGACGCAGCCAGAAACGCTTTGCGCCTAGGCGCGGAAAAGGTGAGTATTGTTTACAGGCGCACAATGGCCGAATTGCCGGCAAGGGCTGAAGAGGTTCATCACGCGGAGGAAGAGGGAGTTATTTTCAAACTCCTCACATCTCCCCTTGAGATCATAGGAAACGACGAAGGATGGGCCGTTGGAGTAAAATGCCAGGAGATGGAGCTCGGTGAGCCGGACGCTTCAGGACGCAGAAGACCCATTCCCATTGAGGGTAAGATCTTTGACATCGAATGCGACACTGCCATTATAGCGATCGGAAACGGCGCGAACCCATTGGTGCCGAGCACCACCAGTAATCTTGAGACAAATAAATGGGGCAACATAGTGGCCGATCTTGAGACTGGAAAGACCAGCAGGGACAGAGTATGGGCCGGTGGAGACATAGTAACCGGCGCAGCCACCGTTATTCTGGCAATGGGCGCAGGCAGAAAGGCCGGTTTGTCGATGTTGGATACATTTGGTGTCTGATGGCTTAAGGCATTGTTTAAGGCGCTGAAAAGATAGACTCTAATTGCTGGATGATCAGGCGCCGGAGAAACCTGATACGCGCCGTTCCATGACGATTGGGGGCGGCGCACAAAAAGTCTTTTGTAACAAACACCGCTTTCTGATATCAAATCTGGGATGAGTAATGGAAGAGCATTTTGATAATCATCCGCGTTCTTTTTTCGTGAATCAAATAGGAATCATTAACAATTGATATAGCAGGCCCTTGGAGTTTTTTCTTTGGACATCTTGCGATAAACCCTTGACTCTTGGATCACTTACAGACAAGCTATGAGAAGTGGATGATAATGACTTGGCCCAGTTCATTGTTATTTGCACAAGCTATGGAAAAGATTTCAATGATCGGTGATTTTTTCCAATTGAGAAATCCCCAACCGGGGGGATAGCGGATCTGGAGAAATACACGAATCTTAATGAGCTTGGACAAAGAGTGCGTTTAATGGGAACTTAAAATGGATATCGCTGAACGCCACAGGTTCCCATTAGCGAGGAAATAATAGTAAGGTTATGAAAAGGATCAGGAAAGTTCACATACCAATAGCGGCTTTTGTGGAAGATATTCGAGCAGGACTTGACGACGACCGTTTGATGAAGAAATACAATGTCAGGCAAGAAACACTTCTCAAGGCCTTTGACAAGCTTGTTGAAACAGGAAGGGTCACAGAGGAAGAGCTCATGAACCGTAGCCCTTTTATCAACACACAGGCCATTGTCGATTTTCTGGGTAATTCAAAAGCCATAGACGAACTGGAATAGTTCACTATCAGACTTTGGGCGCAAAGCCCTCGCCATAAAGACTCCCAGTATCACAGATTAGGCTAATGGTAGGATTGTAATCACAGGAGATTTTGTCCATGACTGAATCGTCCTATCATAATCGAATCTTTTGTGATTAAAAAGCGCATGATATTAATACCACCGCGAAAGCTCAGATAGGAAAATTGAATATCCTTGAAATAATAAAAGCAGGATTCATTGGATTCATTTTGGCCATTGGCCCGATG
>CAZFJT010000210.1:0-2369 GCA_964519135.1 uncultured Syntrophales bacterium
CTCCCCTCCTGGACCTCCCCATCGAGCGTCCGACCATGGGAGGCCGGAATGAAATGAAATTTCATTCCGTGTTTTATTTAGAGAATTACTATAGCTCACACAAGGGGAAATTATTCTTATAAGAATTAGTCCATTTCTGAAAGCAACTCGGTATTAGGGATCCCCAATAAAATAATATGGAGATATCCATGACCTGGTCCTTGAGATCATACGAAAAATTGAAAGAGTCCTTTAAGTCGGATGTGAAAAGAATGTCAAAGTTGACCCATTATCCGCTGATTGGAAGGATTATAGAATGGCGTTACTTCAGGGGAGATGAAGTCTATTACGTGCCGAGCAATCGTTCCATTGAAGTGAATCAGACTATTGCCCCCCATGAGAATATCACTATTCCATCAGATGTGGTGGACCATTTTATTAAAGAGTCCAAATATCACTGGATAATGAATAGATGCATTTGCAGGGACGGCTCGGATTGTCATGATTATCCTAAAGACCTGGGTTGTATCTTTTTAGGGGAAGCGGCCACCAGGATGGGCCCGGAACTAGGCAGGATTGTTGACAAGAATGAAGCGTTGGATCATGCTAAAAAGTGCAGAGACAAAGGGCTCATTCATCTTATCGGCAGGAACAGACTGGATACGGTCGCGTGGGAAGCTCATCCCCATGGCAAGCTTTTAACAATATGCAATTGTTGCCCCTGTTGTTGCCTGTGGCGAGTGATTCCGGACATTCCAGGGCGATTGAGCTCAAAAATCACCGGAATCCCTGGAATAGATGTGTCAGTGTCCGATTTATGCGTTGGTTGCGGAACCTGCGCAGATGGGGTTTGTTTTGTAAACGCGATTTCCTTGGAGGACGGCAAGGCCCACATAAGCTCTGAATGCAGGAAATGCGGCAGATGTGTTTTGGTCTGCCCTCAAGAAGCCATAAAGCTGGATGTCAGGGACCATGCGTTTATTGAAAACACAATCCAACGGCTATCTCCGTTGGTGGACTTGAAATGATCCTGGTGAGCACAGATATACCGGTATATTTATGGCTGAATCCAACCGCAACTTCACGCTTTTGTTAGAATCCTGGAAGCCTATAGTGCGGTCTCAGGTAATTCATCGTCATCAATGACAGCGCGAATCAATTCAAGCATCTTTCCTGTTTCAAAGGGTTTTCTGAGTGACGCCTTGGCGCCCAGCTCCATCACTCCTTCCATAATTCCATCAGCCGCGTAACCGCTGGCAACTATCACCTTTGCCATAGGGTCGATTTTTAGTATCTCCTCAAGGCAAACCCCGCCGTCCATATTCGGCATTATCAAGTCCAGTAGAATGACTGAGATCTCTTTATGATGTTCCTCATATATCTCCAGGGCCTCCTTCGCGCCGCGGGCCTTTTTGGTTTTATATCCATAAACGTCGAGTAGCGCTGCTGTGGAGTTGAGTATCGCTTCTTCGTCATCCACCAGTAGAATAGTCTCTGAACCTCGAGGCAAATCCTTGGGGTCCTTCTCGGTTAATGTCTCAAATTCATTGGGCGTTGCTGGCAGGTATATTTTAAAGGTGGCTCCGTGGCCGATCTCACTGTAACAGAGTATATGCCCTCCATGATTTTTGATGATCCCATAGGCGATTGAAAGCCCCAGACCGGTTCCCTGGCCGGGATCCTTGGTTGTAAAGAAGGGGTCGAATATGTGTTTTGCCACAGTGGGATCCATTCCTGCGCCTGTGTCCGAAACAGTTACCAATACATAAGCCCCTGGTTCTGTTCCCAGGTGGACCTGGCAATACTCCTCATCAAGCTCAACATTCTCGATTTCTATTGTAAGGCGGCCTCCTTCAGGCATCGCGTCCTTCGCGTTTACACCAAGATTCATTACCACCTGCTGGATTTGCGCTGGATCCGCTTTTACCACATGTACCGTCTCTGCCGGTTTGAAGAGGATTTCTATGGACTTAGGCATAGTCCTTTTTAAGATGTTAACCACATCCTCAAATTCCCGGTTTAGATTAACAGGCGCCAATTTACTCTCAAGGCGCCTACTGAAGGTCAGGAGGCCTCTGGTGAGTTCCGCGGCGGTTTTTGAGGCCTTCTTTATTTCGTTCAATTCCTTTGTAAGGGTTTTACCTGAATCAAGCTTAAAAATAGCCACATCTGCAAAGCCTTGGATGATCTGCAATAAGTTATTGAAATCATGAGCTATGCCTCCGGCCAAAGTGCCTATTGCCTCCATTTTCTGGGATTGAAGCAATTGACGCTCCAATTTTCTCGCTTCTGTTACATCCCTGGAAAGGCCTCCTATGCCAATGAATTTGCCTTTCTCGTTTTTTATGGGAAATTTGACCGTATCCAGTAGCCTGACAATTCCCTTGGAA
>CAZFJT010000210.1:2379-6139 GCA_964519135.1 uncultured Syntrophales bacterium
CTTGGAATTTGTGGCCTCATGCTCAAAACGTATCAGGCGCCGGCCCTCGATAATTTGAAGGTCACTTTTTGAACTGTGATAATCAAGGTTTCCAGGCGCCAGCTCCTCTATGGTCTTACCAATTATTTTCTCTTTAGGATGACCCAGGAATTCCTCCAGGGCCTTGTTAACATATACGTGACGCCGCTGTTTATCCTTGAAATGCACAGGATCCGGCATATTGTCCAACAGTGAGTTTAGATGGGCCATTGTTTCAGCCAAGGTTTTCTCGGTTTTCTTTTGCTCGGTTACATCGGTGAAAACAGTTGCGAATACTCCGGGGCCAGTACAAAATGCCGATATGCTCAAGTATTTGTCCATTGGGGCCCAATAGGTGTCAATCTTCCAATGGGAATCATTTTCGCAAACTTCCGCATATTCGCTTAAGAATGGCGCCTCGCCTGTGCCATATAGCTCTGAAGCCCGTGGCCCAATTGCGTTATCTCTAGTGATTCCTGTAATTTCTTCATAAGCGTAATTCACATCAGTGACCGTATAGTCCTCTGGAATTCCATCCTCTGAGTACAAGATCTTGTGTATGGCCACACCCTCTCTCATGTGTGAAAAGAGCGACCTGTACCTTGCTTCGCTCTCTTTCACAGCTTTTTCAGCCAGCCTAATCTCAGTGACATCAACACCCACAGCCCATGAGGTCCATCCTGGAATAGGAACCTCATTGGAAATATTCGACCAGCTTATGGTCTTTTCCAGACCGTCTTTGCCGATAAAGGTGAGTTCTTTGTTTATATAATCCCCTTCCAAGGATCTGATGGTCTCATTTATTGAGAAACTCGTAGTATCAGTGTGACCATTGTTTTCTTCATTGTAATTATTGAGCAGTTCTTGTCTGGAGTATCCAATGATCCTTTCACAGGCCTCATTGGCCAAAATAAGATTCTTATTTTCATCAAAGGCTATCAATAGAACCGGCATATGCTCCAGAACCATTCTAAGCCTGCGCTCGCTTTCAGTGAGAGCCTTTTCCGCGTTTTTTCTGTCTGTTATGTCCGGAAAAACCACTACCCCGGCTATTATTTGACCTGAAGAATCCTTCACAGGAGACGCGTTGGCAAGTACCGTTCTCTTCTCTCCATCAGGGCGTTGAATGATTACTTCTTGATTTCTGGTAGTCTCTCCGTAGAGAACCGCCTTGGAAAGGGGAAGGTTTTCCGGCTTGCAAAGGGATCCATTGACATTATAAGTGCTCCATTTACCAGGGTGCAGTTCCACAGGTATATCCGTTAGGGACTCATTGGATTCACCCCTTATTCCTAAGGCCGCGGAGTTGGCTATACGAATCCTCACATCAGGAGCGTCCGCGATTACTATTCCCGCATGAGATTGCTCGATAGCCGCGGTGAGCAAAGCCCTGGTCTTTTCCAATTCCAGTTCGGTTTTCTTACGCTCATCTATGTCGACTATGATACCGGCCATTCTAAGGGGCGCTCCTTGATCGTCATGTTCGACCACTTTTCCCCTTGCCTGGACCCATTGCCAGTGGCCCAAGCTATTTATACTCCTGTATTCAACCTCAAAGTAATCAGTATTTCCCTGAAGATGACTATTGAGTCTATCCGAAACTTCAGGCCAGTCATCAGGATGAATTATTCCCTTCCATGTTTTCAGGTCCTGTTTAAGTTCAGATGGGCCATAGCCCAGCATGGTCAGATTCCTATCAGTCCATACAGCCTCTCCTGTTGTCAGGTCCCAGTCCCACAGTCCAAGGGCCGCGCCCTCCATGGCCAAGGCAAGGCGATTTTCACTCTCCTTCAAGGCCTTTTCCATCTTCTTGCGCTCGGTAATATCAGTGGCTACTCCGAATGACCCTTTGAAGTTCCCGTCGTTATCGAATATGGGTCTACCGGAAATAATCACGTCAACCGGTTTTCCATCTTTTCTGATCAATGTGATCTCATAGGAGCCAGGGCTGCCTTTTGTTCTGTCCGCAAATTGTTCCTTTGCTCTGGCTCTGCTCTGTTCATCCATGAAATCTATGAAATGTTTACCGATCAATTCCTCTTTTGTGTAACCGAGCAACTCATACTGTTTTTTATTTACATATGTGATCACACCATTTTCATCTTGGATACCAAACGACTCTCCAAGTGTTTCAATAAGATTTCTGTAATTTCTTTCACTCTCTTTTAGGGCGTCTTCAACTGATTTCCTTCTGGTGATGTCCCTGATTGACGTTACCCCAACTTCCCTGGAACCGTATACGATCGTCTTTCCCCTTATCTCGCACGGGAATGTTGATCCATCCTTTCGCAAACCTGTATTTTCACAAGGGCCGGTGAACGCGGAAAATATGTCCGAAGGTCCCATGTCGCCAATTTTTGGGGCTAACCACGCTTTTCCATCTTTTCCAAGAACTTCGTCCTCCGAATATCCGAACATATTCCTTGCCGCGAGATTCTGTCCCACACATTGGCTGTTTTCAAAGAGTAGTATGGCTTCAAAGGACGCTTCAGAAAGGGCCTTGAATTTTGCCTCACTTTTCTGCAACGCCTCCTGCGCGGCTTTTATCTCTGATATATCTCTCGCGACCCCAAGCACAACCTTTCTACCATTCAGCACCGCTGCTTTAAGACTAATTCCGGTCCAGAAAAGATTGCCCGAACTGTCCTTTGATCTCCATTCAACGGTCTGGGGACCCTTTTGTATGGCTTTTTTTATCAATTCAAAAGCCTGTTTTTGACTGTACTGATCATAATCAGCGCTCACATCCTCTACTTCCAACTTGAGGAATTCGTCCTTGGAATATCCGAACATGGAACACATTCGATCATTGACGTCCAAAACCTCTCCTGTATGCGGGTCATGAATGAATATCGCATCATTGATACCATTGAAGATTGACTTGAAATTGGCCTCACTTTCAGAGTGAGATTTAATGGCCGAAAACATTGAATTGTGCAGAAAACCCAGACAGCCAACGAGTATGACCGATTGAACGGTAAAGACCCAAAATGTGGTTAGCCAACATGGGACAGACCTGGAATAGGCGTTAAAATCCAAATTGAACCAGTGGACATTGAAAATGACCAAAAGCCCCAAGGCGCCCACAAAAATAAGGCCCCCTATGATTGTGGCGATTCCAAAGCGAACCCCTAAGAGGGCTGTGGCCAGAACTACGCATAACAATAGAAATGATGCGCCATGACCACTAAAACCAAATGTCACCAATCCACCAACCGCCATAATAAATATGGCAAACAAGAGCAGATAGGATTTAATCCTAAAAGGGATTCGCCTTCTGTAAAAGGCAGCGAAACATACAATGATCCATAATGATGCGTGAATAATGGAAAGGGACAACCACCCGAACTCTAGGCCCCTTAGCAGGGAAATCAATGCCCCGATAGGGCCCACAATCGCGGTTATTATAATTGCCCAATCCACAATACGTTCACGAATTTGATCCACATCAAGAGAATCAACTTGCATAATTGTTTGCCTGTAGTCTGGCGCAAACTTCGCGGATGGCATAGCGCTTATCCTTGTATTGATAATTTCTTAATAAAATTGGAATACCTTGGTTTTAAGGACCGTAATACTTATACATTATATCATATCCTAATGGTTTCCGGGGCTGTTGTCCATGTAACTACGCAGTATTTGGGGGCGCGGCTTTGAGCCTGTCGGCTGGAGATCCGATTCGCTGTGTTTATACCAGTTCTCAAAATTAAACGCGAAATGGCTTATAAAAACCTTTCCACAA
>CAZFJT010000211.1:0-1018 GCA_964519135.1 uncultured Syntrophales bacterium
CCTCAAGATTGAGTTCAGGGTCGGGATTGTCACAATTGATAGTGGGCGCGTAAGTACCGGAACGCATGGCCATAACGCCCCTAATCAAACTGTTGATCCCTGAAGCGCCCAGAGTATGGCCAATCTGGGATTTAAAAGAGGTGAGCTTTGTCTCTCTGTTTGGACCAAATATATTTTTCAAAGCTTGAACTTCTTCAATGTCACCTTGCACAGTGCTGGTTGCGTGGCATTCGATCATATCCACCTGATCCGGACCGTACGGCAGGTCATGGAAAGACGACTTGATTGCAATCTCCTGGGTGACCCTGGATGACTCAACCATACCCAGGTGGTTGTTGCTCGCTCCCATTGAAGTGATGTACGCCAATGGAATTGCGCCCCTCTTTTTCGCCACTGACTCACGCTCAATAACGATCATCCCCCCGCCTTCTCCCAGCACCATGCCGTCTCTGTCAATATCGAAGGGTCTGGAAGCTTCATTGGGAGGTCTGTTGTTTCCTGATATGCCCGCCAAAGCGCCAATGGCCGAGAACTCGAGAAAGTGCAGAGGGGTGAGAATCTCTTCAGCTCCCCCGACGATGGCCGCGTCTATAATGCCATTACGAAGCATCTGAACCGCGCTCCATAGCGCGACCAAAGCTGTTGCGCACGCCGCGGATACAGAAAAGCTCGGTCCTTGAAATCCGTACCTGTTGCATATGAACCCACCGGCCGCGCAATTCAGTCTGCCCAGAAGGGTGGTGTCATCCACAGCCAGGCGTCCCTGTTTTACATTATCTACGAGTTTTCCGCTCAGTTCAGGGGTTAGTTCAACCACGTTACCCATTGACGATACGATGTTCTGTGATGTCGCGCGGACTATCACGTCCTCCAGGGTGCCCGCGGCTTCCCCTGAATTCTGGGATATTAAAGCTGATACCCGCTGGGGGTTGATGTCGGATTCCAGTAGTCCAGACTGTGATAGGGCCTGCTGAGCCAGCCACATGGAGATGCGCGTGGATTCGGCCATTGTGCGAAA
>CAZFJT010000211.1:1028-6124 GCA_964519135.1 uncultured Syntrophales bacterium
GGGTATGCCAAGGTCCTTTCGGTTCAAATCCATGGAAATAAAAGCCGCCACTTTGCAGTAAGTCTTCTCTGAAGCGCGGGGCTTTGGATCGTAGTACAGATCATGGTTCCATTTTGTAGGAGGCACCTGGATTACGCCGCTTTTCATATTTTGGGAGGCTTCCCACACTTCCCTGGGACTGGCGCCAATGGAATTGACTATGGACATACCTGTTATGGCTATTCGCTCTTGCTTACCTTTTTTCTGGGGCTTATGGGAGCGTCCCTTGCCGAACCCTTTCGCGGGCGCGGTCTTGCCGGTTTCTCCCTGGGTTTCATCTTGGGGAACAGGTCTTATGGAAACCTTTGCGGCTGTAATGTCCTTGAGCTCTCCCTCAGCTACCTCAGCGTGAAGCGCGCCAATACTTATCCGTTTATCGAGGACCCCTGAGCATGCGCCGCCCATGAACTGGCCTTGGTCTAGGCATTCATCTCTGGTCAGGGATTTTTCCCCTGTTTTTTCACAGCCCCTAGCCGCTACCTGTAGGCTGCCCGCGCTAAGGGCCTCCAGTTTCTGTCTGAATTGGCTCTCATCCTCTGATCCTGCCGCGAAGTCCCTTTCCAAAGAGCATATGGCGTCCATTCTGGGGGTTTTCAAGGATCTAACCCGCAGACCGACACCCTCGCCGGTCACTACGGTCTCGCCCGGCTGTGAGTTCAATATCAGCTCTTGATAAAGTTCAGTGAGCGCATTGGTTTCAATTATCTCTTTTGTGGCAAGGTAGGCCGTACCCATCTGTACTGCGTCAGCGCCAAGCACTGAAGCTATAAACGCAGTTGTCCTGTCATGAATTCCACCCGCGAGGATTATCCTGCGATCTGTGAATAAATCAGGTTCACTGTTTTTGAGATCCAGTATCATCTGGCTCAGGGCAAGAGTGGTATGCTCTCCAATGTGGCCCCCTGCTTCGCTGCCCTCGCATATCACGTGGTTTACACCAGCCTCAAAGGCCATCTTTAAAAGCTCCACATTCGGGGCGATGTATATGGAATCTATTCCCGCCTCTGAAAGTTCCTTTGCGTGAGAGGGCTCGCCTGCAGCGATTACTGCGAATCTTGGCTTGATTTCAGCCAGCCATTTGAATTGGGATTCCCTGTAGGGGTTTTCATTTAAAGCCACCACATTTACAGCGTATGGGTAATCCCCCATCACCTGGTTGAGATTTCCCAGCCTGTTTCTCAAGGTCGTATCGTCCATTAATCCAAGGGCCAGTGTGGGCAATCCCCCAGCTTTCGCGACAGTAAGCGCAAATTCCGGGGAATCGGATATCCAGGACATCGCGCCTTGAATGATCGGATACCTTGTCCCGAACTCCTCTGGGATAGGGCTATTTTCAAGGGGACGAGAGAGTTTTATCGCCATCGAGCAGACCTCTTCTATTTCGTCAATGAACGCGGATATTGCCTCAGTGGTGGATACCCCGTAACGTCCAATAAAAGACGAAGCAAATGAGGCCTCAACTCCCAATGGGATTATCTGATCCACACCGTAATTGGCCTTGTACGCTGGAATGGCTTCTTTTAGTATTCTGGTGGCAAAGAATTTCCTGTGTTCAGCACGGATCTCTTCCCCGCAAAGCGCGCCTGAGAACTCCTTCAGCTCCTTTACAGCCTTTGAATTGCCTTTATTAAAGACTCTGCACGGGGTGTCAAGATTGAGCCCCACCAGATTGGTATGGTCCGGTTTTATCTTTGATATCTTATCCTTTATTTTCGGATCTATCGGAACCAGGTCCGTTAGCCAATGGACGCTCTCACACACAATACCGGACGCGTCCAGGCACAACAGGGCGGCCGCGGCCTCTGGAGTGGCGATCCCTCCCCATACGATAATGCCGGGCTTTATGAACTGATCGCTGAGTTTGGATCTCAGGTGATCCAAAAGAATCAGGGTCGATTCAGAGCCCACAAAGCCTGCGGCCTCGGCTCCTTTGATCGCCAATGCTTTCAAGTCGGGCCAGTTCTCAATTATCTGGTTGAGGGTGTCAAGATCACCCACTATGGGAACGCATTGGAGGTTATTATTAGATTTTTGGAGCATGGAAAGACGGCTAATACAATCCGTGAGATCATCTGCGAGGATTTGCGGATGCAATTCCACCCATAATCCGGTTACTCGGGCCCCTTTAACCAGCTTGCCGATGTTTGGACCGAGAAGCTCGGCCCAGGAAATCTTTATATCTATGAATCCGTCCACTGGCTTAATCTTTGACAGTTCGGGAATCTTGGATTCCAGAGGGGTTTCGCAAAGGTCATAAATCACCCTGAATCCAGCCTCAGCCGCGGCCGCGCCTACTATTTCAGACATGGGGTCAGGGGGCCATACAAACGCCATAAATCTATCTTCTTTTGGAACGGCCATGGTCGTCCTCTCGTCAGTTATATAAACCTTTAATATATCACACTATAGCAGTTCTCACAATTAAACGCGAAATGGCTCATAAACGAAATCAGTACGCTGATTTGTCATCAATAGCCGATCCTCGCGAATTGTTCAACCAGTGGCGCCGAGCCATGTGGAAATACGGAGTCCAGCAGTCACTAACAAAGATATTTACAGCTCCATCGGTCTGTGGCATTATTTCACGTTTTAGTAGATTAGTTGTTCTAGGCGAGCGCCACAGGAGTTTTTGATTTTGCCGTAGCGACCACGCCGAAATTCTGGATATTAACCAAACCTAATGATCGGAGGAATCATGGGACAAAAGATGAATGTTCTCCTTACAGGGGGAACTGGATTCCTGGGAGAGTACCTGCTGGCTGAATTGCTTGAAAGAGGACATTCCGTGTACGCGATGTACAGGAGTGAGCCCAGGAAACTTGATACCATCCGGTTCCTCAGCGGTCTTGGGTTACCCCATAGCTCAGAAAGTCTGAAATGGTTTAAGGGCGAGGCGTTGGAAGCTGATGAGCAATGGGAAAATTGGGTGAAACTATACAATGGCTTGGAGAATGTTGATACTTTGCTCCACAGCGCCGCGTCTACAAGGCTTCATATGGATGAATTCGGGGAGCCTCTCAAGACCAACCTCGGCAGCGCCAAGACATTGGCTCGTCTTGTGGAAAAGGCGCCCATGAAGGTTCACATGGTGTCAACCGCCTATGTTTGTGGCTTCACACCAGGCCATACGGTATATGAAGAAAACCATCCAAGGGGTGACTTTGTAAATGTCTATGAAGAAAGTAAGTGGGAGGCAGAGCAGATCTGGCACGGCAAGGCCACCATTCTGAGGCCCGGTATCATTGTGGGACACTCTGAGACAGGCAGATGCACTTCATTTTCTGGGTACTACATACTCTGGCAGGCCATGCAACTGCTTGATCGCTTAATTGAAGACGCACAGGATATGGACAGGAGCGACCTTAGGATAAATGTGCCGGCAAATCCGGACGGCAACGCGAATATCGTGCCTGTGGACTATGTGGCAAAGGCCGCGGTAAGGCTGATAGAAGACGAGAACAACCACAAGAAGATATTCCATTTAACCCATCATAATCCACCTACTCATCAGCAAACCCTTGATTTTATCTGTGACAGGTTCAAGATCGGCGGGGTCACCTTTGGAGGTGAGGGCGCGCCGTTTACCCAGCCGCGTAATACTGTGGAAAGGATGGTATTCAGGCAGCTTCAGGCCATTCTATTCCACTTTTCCAATAATCCCCAATTCGATGTCTCCAATGTAAAGGCAGCTCTTCCTGACCTTAGACCACCTGAAGTGGATGAGAAATTTCTGCAAACACTGCTCGATTACGCGCTTAAAACAGACTGGGGACAGAATACGGAATGATTGTTTTTCAAATGTTCTGATTCCTGATTTATGTTTTTTTCACATAATTGCTTAGACACACTCGCCCAAGTAACTATTCCCGGTTATGGGGGGACGTGGTTTTTGGCGTAAATAAACCAACCCTTTAGCTTCAATAATCCCGCCTCTGGAAAGCTTGGCGCCATATATGCAAGTTCAATCCCAGTGATAGCGCATTAAAGGGTTGCATTTGTCCACCCAGCGCAAAGCAAATCAAAATATCCAATATAGCTGGAAAATACTTGGAGAATTTGGAATGAAGAATTTGAAGGTAATTATCGCGTTGTTTCTATTGGTATGCTTTATGAGCGTAAATTCATTCGCTGAAATTACAATCGGCGTGCTCGCTAAAAGGGGTCCTGAAGTGGTCCAAGAAAGATGGTCTCCTTTAATTGAGAAGTTGAGTAAAGAATTGGGGCAAAAGGTTGTATTCAAGCCATTAAAGTTTATTGAAATAAATGATTTTTGTGAGAATCAGCCGGACGCGTACCTCTTTGCCAATTCATGGCTGTATGTGAAAGCAAAGCATCAGCACGGCGCCAAAGCCATTGCCACCATGAGCGACAAACACGCTGGTCCTTATTTTGGAGGTGTTATCTTTGTGCGCAAGGACAGCCCCATAAGAACATTGGCTGATATTAAAGGTAAGAAGCTCATGTGCGCAAAGTTTTCATCAGCAGGCGGGTGGCTGTTCCAAAAGGATGAAATTATAAAAGCCGGGATTCATCCTGAAAAGGATCTTGAACTTCTGTTGGAAGGCAAGACCCATGACGAGGTGGTGTACGCGGTAAAGGAAGGCAGAGTCGATGTTGGAACCGTTCGCACAAATATTTTAGAGAGGATGCAAAGTGAAGGCAAGATCTCCATGGATGATTTCAGGATAATTAACAGTAACCACTTTGAAGAATTTCCTGAGGTTGTTAGCACTCCATTATACCCTGAATGGCCCATCGCGGCCCTGAAATCCGCAGACACCAAAGTATCGCAAAAACTCAAGGCTGCGCTCCTCGCTATTCCCCAAGGCGACAGATCCCTGGAAAAGAGTAATGTGGCCAAATTTATAGACCCCCTTAATTACCATGAAATGGAGGCCCTTTTAAAACGTCTGAATATAGAGCCTTTCAGAATCAGCAGAAAACACAATGTAATGAATCTATCGTCAGGCGCTCAATAGGATCGAGCAGAGAACGCGAATGACATATAGTAATTCTCTAAATAAAACACGGAATGAAATGAAATTTCATTCCGGCCT
>CAZFJT010000212.1:0-6119 GCA_964519135.1 uncultured Syntrophales bacterium
ATCATCCACAGTGCTCGATATAGACGGTGAGCCCGCTACAACAGTAAAGACATTCAAGCCCAAACCAAAATACCTGATCGGTATCTCCAACCATCCAAAGGCTATTCCCAGAGACTATACTGAAAATTTAAAAGTTATTGTTGTGGACAAGGACGGAAACAGGGTCCAGTCAGGGAAGATCACCACGATAATAATGAAGAACGAATACTTTTATATGCATAAAAGAGATTCCCAGGGGAACATAAATTACCAGTGGGAACAGGGCTGGCAGAAGGAATTGAGCTATGACAGCCCAATAGAGAATGGCGCAGCCCAGATTAAGGTTAACTTCTCAGGCTATCAGGATTATATGATTAGATGTGAATATACCGACGATTCAGAGGTATACGCCAGTCAGACGAGTTTTGATGTGGGATGGAATAGATACGAGAGCTGGATCTCTACCTTAAGTAAGGATGGTGTTCCCACAACGGACGCGATATTCCTTTCAATGTCTGCAAAGGAATACAAAGTGGGTGATACGGTCAATGTGGAATTTGAGACCAAAAGACCTGTTAAGAAGTGCCTTGTAACCATTGAAGGCAGGAGCTTGATGAGCCATCAGGTCATTGACGTGAACGGAACCAGAGGATCCATAAGCTTCACGGTAGCAGAAGACCATTTGCCCAACGCGTTTATTTCGGTAATAGCTGCTGCGCCAAGGGGTAACTACCCTGTATACCAGGTTCAGACCGACCAGGATGTTCCCTCTGTATATTTTGGTTACGCGAAATTCGGGGTAAAAAGAAAACTTCCCAAATTAAAGGTCACATTGGACAATGAAGGCAAAGAGCTTAAAGGCAGACCAGGAGAGTCCAAGAAAATTACATTCAAGGTTACTGACCACAAAGACAAGGGCGTCAGGAGCGAAATGACCGTATGTGTGGTGGATGAAGCGGTCTTGGCTTTGACCCGTTTCACTGTCCCTGATCTCAAGAAACTGGCGGATTTCTCTCTTCCATTGGGAGTTTTCTCAGGGGATCTTCGTTTAAGTCTCATTAGTCAGGACCTTTACAAGATTTTCTCAACAAAACCACTTACCGGAGGAGGCGCGGGCGCGGGTTACATATCATCCACCATCAGGAAGGATTTCAGGCCTGTGGCCTATTTCAACCCTGCCCTTGTAACAGATGACCAGGGAAACGCTTCTATTGAGTTCGATCTTCCTGACACCACCACAGCTTACAGGGTGTACGTGGTTGCTGCTGACACAGGGTCGGGCTTTGCCTCGTCCCAATGGAACATGGTTGTTAACAAGGAGTTTTTTATAGAACCTGCGCTTCCAAGATTCCTGATATCAGGTGATAAGCTGATATTCCCGATAGCTCTTCATAATCGCAGTGATCAAGCCGGTGATGTGACGATCGAAGCTGAATCATCGGAAAATTTGAAGTTGAAAGTGAAGTCTCCTGAGGTAAAGATCGAGCCTTGGCAATCCGGAAAGACCATGGCTGAAGCTGATCTATCAGGCGGAGTTGAAGCAATGTTCCGCTTTAATGGAGTGATGAATACAGGAGATGGTCCATTCGGAGACATAATAGAAAAGAAGCTGCCTGTTGAATCCAAGTACCTTGCTATTCATAGGTCTTTGTGGGGCAGTTTCTCAAAGAAAGGTAAGATAAAGCCCAAATTTCAGGAAGGCGTGTCGGTAAATGAGTACAGGTCCCTTCATCCGGCCGACCTTTCGGCTAATCTCACCCTGAGTCTCACCAATTGGAACCGTATAGCTCCAGGACTGAAATATTTGCTCAGATATCCTTATGGGTGTGTTGAGCAGACCAGTTCCGGCCTGATTCCCCTCGCGGCCATGAGGGCCCTGGTGGAGCAGGGTAAAATACCCGGAGTGGATACCGGGAAGGTTGACAAGTTCATAAACAAAGGGGTTAACAGGCTTCTCTCTATGCAAGGCCCTACAGGAGGATTCGCATATTGGCCAGGCGAGCTTAATCCGAGCTGGTGGGGCTCCATGTACGCTACCGCAGCCCTGACCTTATTAAAAGACTCTGGATATGAAGTCCCAACAGTGAGAATGGATAATGCGCTGGAGTATTTGCGAGAGGGTTTGTTCAATGATGTTTCAAAGGACAAATACCACGGGGGAGAATGGATCAGGGAACTGAGCCTGTTTAACCTTGCCATGAACGATAAGTTGAAGCCTGATGAATTGGAAAAGGTTGTTAGCAATTACGACGATTTATCAACCCAGGGAAAGGCCTTTGTGATACTGGCCGGGACCAGGGTAAACAAGGACGTGAACAGCAAGAAATCACCAGTTTTGGGAAAAGGAATACTCAAAAAATTACTGATGGATCTCAAGCCTGAATTGGATGGCAGGGGTAAAAAGAGTTTCCGTTACTCCACATACAGGGAAGTGGCGATTTGTACGCTTGCCGGAATCGAGGCCGGGGTTGATCCCGAGGTCCTGGACAAATGGGCGGGCTATTTGCTCAAAGAAATGAAATCCGATGGCAGGTGGCTTTCAACAGCGGATACTGGTTGGTGCCTGTTGGCCCTGGCCAGGTATTTTCAAACCAAGGGGACATCTGATGAGAGCAAGGTGGTCTGTAAAATAGAGATCCCTGGAGGCGAAACCTTGGAAAAGGAAGTGGGCGCCTCATCCCTTTCATTGAAATTAGATCCTAAAAATCTTATCTCAGGCGAGCCTGTAAATATCTCAACAAACTCCAAGAAGCTTGTGAATTACACACTGAATCTTAAGTATCCAGACCTTGTAAATGATCCTGATAAACTCAAACAAGGCTTCTCTCTGAGAAAATCCATTGAGAATCTCAACGGCAAGGACGAAATAAGGGTTGGTGATATCCTTAGGATTACATTGGATTTTGAAATAGATGATTCATTGGAAAATGACAGAAGAAGGGTGGAATACGTGGCCCTTGAGGACCCTGTTCCCGCTGGAATCACGCCCATAAACAGGGATCTTAAAACAGAAGGCGCGACCGCTGCTCCAGAAGAGAAGGAATCCAGAACCAGTTGGAGGGATCCCAGGAACTTCAATCCTGATCATTCGGAATTCCTGGATGACAGGATACGAATATTCAAAGATAAGGCATGGGGAGGGTTTTACAGGTATTCATACCTTGCCAGGGCAGTGGCTCAGGGGGAGTTTTGGATGAGGGGTTCCAGAATATCTTTGATGTACGACCCTGATTCCTTTGGTAAAACCACCGGCAAGATGATGAAGATACTGCCTGGGAATTAATATGATACTAGGGCTGATTTCCATGGAGATTAGCCCTTGGAATTTAGGTTCACTCTTAACTATTTCAGTAAAATATGTTAAATTAAGGCTTAAATTCTTGATGTCCATTTGACCGTTGAGCGCTTTACAGGTCATGGACCTCAGTAAAAGAGATCATATGGGCAAGCGCCCAATCCCAGTACTTCATAGTATCACAGGGAGCCCTGATGGAAACGATTCAAACTATATGCGCCATGTCCGTGCTTGCAATGGGAGCTATTGCGCCGTTTAAGTCCAAAAAGAACGCGAATATTTTCGAGGCAGCGGCTGGTAATGATTCAAAGGCCTTGAACAAATTGTTAAAAAAAGGCGCCTCTGTGGAGCAAAGGACCGATGGAGGCTTGACTCCGTTGATGCTTGCCGCGTTCAACAAGGCTGATGAATCTGTCATGGTCCTATTGGAGAATCACGCAGATCCCAATGAGCTTGATAATAGAGGCGAGACGGCTTTGATGAAGGCCGCGGCTGTTAACGCCTATAAAGCAATGGAGTTACTTCTGGCAAAGGGAGCTGATCCCAACGCGACCGAGTCCCACGGCATTAACCCTCTTATGATAGCTGCGTTCAGGGGACATATTGATGCCGTTAAAATCTTGGTGGAAAATCGAGCGGATGTTAATGGCAAAGACAAAAGCGGAGAAAACGCGCTGTTAAAGGCAACTGCTGAAGGTATGCAGGATATGGTAAGAATATTGCTCGATTTAGGCGCGGATCCCGATTCACCGAGCTCCACAAATTACACTGCCCTGATGGTGGCCGCTCTTCAGGGTGATACCCGGATTTCGGAGATTCTTTTAGAAAGGGGCGCGAACGTAGATTATTTCGACCAGACCGGGGAGACGGCTCTATTAAAGGCTTCAGCAAAGGGGCATGCCGGTTTGGTTGCATTGTTATTGGAAAAAGGCGCGCAAATAGACCTGCCCCAAAATATGGGAAGAACTCCCTTAATGGTTGCCTCCTTTCAGGGGCGCCCAGAGGTTGTGTCCATGCTTTTAAGGAAGGGCGCGGACGCTAACGCAATGGACGATCTCAATGAAACGGCTTTAATAAAGGCTTCCGCGCAAGGGTACACTGAAATATGCCGGCTGCTGGTGAAATATGGAGCGGATCCAAATATAGGGCAAAAGGACGGCATTACTCCACTCATGGCTGCGGCCTTTGGCGCCAACATTCCAGTGGCTGAAACTTTGCTGGACGCTGGAGCTGATTTAGAGGCAGTGGACAAGGACCAGGAAACGGCCTTGATCAAGGCGACCTCCCAGGGAAACCTGGAAATGGTGCAATTCCTTATTGAAAGAGGAGCGGCCTTGGATTCCTCTCAAAAGGATGGAATAGACCCCCTTATGCTGGCCGCGTTCAAAGGATCAGCGGATATAGTCAGCCTATTGATATCTAAGGGAGCGGATATAACTTCAAAGTCCACGGTTGGCGCCACGGCCCTTAGCCTGGCAAGAGGTCAAGGACATAGAGACGTGGTTTCAATAATAGAACAAAGGGCCGGGATCAGTGGAGATGAAAATAGCGGGCCTACCCATTGAATTTCGCAATCCTTCATCTACAGACCACATTGCCTTAGTTAATCCAATTGTTATTTAGAAAGAGGGGTATTTGGTATGTCTCAACAGATAAGTCATGACGCGGCCGCGGCCTCCAAATGGGTCTGGAAGGATTTTCAGGCCCTGTATGAGATGGTTTCAAACATTGAACTGAATTCGTCCACTGTTGACGAGTTTTTGAGCAAATGGACGGAATTGTGCGAGCTGGTTGACGAGGCTTTTACAAGATTACACGTGGCCACCACAAGGAACACTGCTGACGAAGACGCAAAATCCCATTATTACCGGTTTCTGGATGAAATATACCCAAATGTTGAAAAACAGGACCATGAGCTAAAAAAGAAATTGCTCCAATCCGGTTTGACTCCTGACGGCTTCCAATTGCCCTTAAAAAAGATGAAGACTGATGAAGAAATATTCAGGGAGGCGAATCTTCCTTTGTTTACAGAGGAACAAAAATTGGGTGTGGCCTATTCGGAAGTGATGGCAGGTCAGACAGTCCAGTGGGAAGGCAAAGAGGTTACCATAGCCCAGCTCAAGCCTGTATTCTATCAGCAAGATCGATCACTTAGGGAGCGCGCTTGGAAGTTGGCCAGACGCAGGCAAATGGAAGACAGAGAGAAAATAGGGGAGATCTGGTCGAAATTATTGGAAATAAGGGGACAGTTGGCTAAGAACGCGGATTTTTCCGATTACAGGGCCTATAAATGGAAACAACTAAAAAGGTTTGATTATACACCGGAAAATTGTCTGGAATTCCATCAGGCAATAGAAAAGGTGGTCTCCCCAGTGGTGAGATCTTTGTACGCCAAACGCGGGAAAGCCCTGGGGGTGGAATCTCTCAGACCCTGGGATCTACAAGTGGATGAAAAGGGAAGGGAAGGGCTCAGTCCATTTGAAAACGCGCAGGAACTAAAAGATGGGGCCAGGAGAATATTCGGTAATGTCTCTGATCGGCTGGCAAAGCATTTTGAATGTATGATCAATGAGGACCTGCTGGATCTTGAGAATAGAAAAAATAAGGCGCCTGGGGGATATTGCACTGACTTGGCGGTGCAAAAGAGGCCCTTTATATTCATGAACGCGGTGGGTGTCCATGATGATGTTCAAACTCTGCTCCATGAAGCCGGTCATTGTTTTCACGTTTTTGAAAAAGCAGGGCTTCCCTATTACCAACAACACGAGACACCCATGGAGTTTTCTGAAGTTGCGTCAATGGCAATGGAGCTTATGGCGTCCCCTTATCTTGCGCGCTCCAAAGG